>CAZSSV010000022.1:0-16432 GCA_964609425.1 uncultured Isosphaeraceae bacterium
CATGCAGTCAAGTCCTTCACGACATGGCCCCCCTGGCCTCAGAGCCCATTTTCAATACAGATTCGACCGGGCCATGTCGGGCGGCACCGGCAAACTCATGCTCTGGCTCGCGGCCATCTCAGCCGCGATGGTGGCTGTGGCGGCCATCGCCTTGGCGCTCGGCGTCCGCCCCGATGGAGAAGAGGAGGCCTTGCCCTACAGCGAGTCCTTCTGGACCACGCTCAACATGGCACTCAGCCCCGGCACGGTCGAGGACCCGGGCTGGGTGTATCGCCTGGTCATGCTCATCGTGGCCATTCTCGGCGTACTCATCGTCAGCACCATCATCGGCGTACTGACAGCAGGCATCGAAGGCAAACTCGATGACCTCCGCCGGGGCCGCTCCCGCGTGCTTGAATCTGACCACACCATCATCCTCGGTTGGTCGAGCAAGATCGCCTCTGCCGTACAGGAACTCGCGATCGCCAACGAGAGTCGACGGCGGGCGGTTGTGGCCATTCTGGCGGACCGAGACAAGGTGGAAATGGAGGAATACCTCGCGGACCACGTCGACAACCTCGGCCCGACCGAGATCATCTGCCGCCGGGGCGATCCCTGCGATCTGGCAGATCTGGCCATCATCAGCCCTGAAACCGCCCGGAGCGCCATCCTATTCTCCGGGGAGCGGGACGATGGGGACGCGCTCGTCCTCAAGCGGTCGTTGGCGCTCAAACGCATGTCCGAGCAAACCGGACAGACCTGCCCCATCATCGCCGAAGTTCAAGATCGCGAGAACGGTGAGGCCGTGCAGCGAACCGGTGCAGTCGAGGTCGTCGAACCCGCACAACTCGTCACCCGTGTCCTCCTGCAAGCCGCCAGGCAGCCGGGCTTGAGCCAGGTGTACGACGAACTCCTCTCGTTCGAGGGTTGTGAAATCTACTTCCATGGAGACGATCGCCTGACGGGCCGTACATTCGGTGACGCCGCCATGTCCTTCCAGCGATCGGCCGCCATTGGGGTGATCCCTCGAGCGGGAGCGCCCCGGCTCAATCCGCCGATCGACATGCGGATCTCCGACGGAGATCAACTCATTGTTGTCGCTGAGGATGACAGTGACCTTGCGAGCCCGCTTTCATCACCGCTGTCGTTCAAGGGAGCTGCCATCCGTGATGCCCAGCCCGCCGTGAGCCCCCCTGAGCGATACCTCATATTGGGATGGCACTCGTGGGCGCCCGTCCTGATTCAGGAGTTGGATCAGCATCTGGCTCCAGGCTCACAGGTGCAAGTCCTGTATGACCCCGCATGCACGGACGGCCCAGATGCCGATCTGGCTGCCGGGCTCAGCACAATCGCACTGAGTACTCAAGAGGCAAGAACGACCCGACGCTCGGATCTGGCAGCGCTGGACCTGGCAGCAGTCGACGAGATCACCTTGCTCGCCTACAGGGATCGCCTTGAACCACAGACTGCGGACAGCCGAACACTTCTGACACTTGTGCACTTGCGCGAGCTCGTCGATGCCGCAAATCGCCCAATTGGCATCGCGACCGAACTGCTGGATGCCCGCAACCGCGCCCTCGCCTCGCGCGGGCATGGAGATGACTTCATCGCCAGCGAAGAGCTCGTCAGTAACGTCATGGTGCAACTTTCTGAAAATCCGCGCCTCGGCGCCGTACTCGACGAGTTACTGACTGCGGACGGTGCAGAACTGTATCTCCGAGAGACCGGCCACTATGTCACACCGGGCGATTCCCTGGCATTCGGCGCGCTCGTTCAGGAAGGGCTTCGCCGAGGCGAAGCGGTCATCGGCGTCCTTGATCGTCGTTCACACGGTGAACCTCCGACGCTGCGATTGGCCATCGACAAATCTGAACAACTCTCCTTGGCCGCCGAGGACAGGCTGGTCGTCTTGGCTGATTGACCTGCGGACCAAAGGCACTCGCTCCCCGGTGCCAGATCAGCAGCACCGGGGAGCGATGAAGTCTTCGACCTTGTCTCGCCGATCAACCGACGGACTCTAGATGAATGGCGCAAGGATCATGCCGATCAGACAACCGGATTTCTCAGCCTTGGCCGGCGCACTGGACTTTCGAGCAGAACGCTTGGGCTTGGAGCCACCACCCTCGTACTCCTTGCGAAGCTCTGAGAGCGTCATGCTGTTCTTGGCATTGGACCCGTTGGGCATCAGCAACTGAACCTTGAATCCCAAGCTCTCCGCGATGTCCTTCTCCGCACTTCCAACTTTGTGGTTGCCGTGCAGGTCCAGTTTGAAGTCTCGATCGTGCTCCTGCTTGGTGCAGATCTCGTGCATCTTGTCGTCGTCGTCGGCAATGTGCCCAAGAGAGTTTCCCTTGTGGCACTTGATGTCGACGCCGAACTCTTCGCGAAATCGTCGCTTGAACGTAGCGACCTTGGTCGTCGGAGCGACTCTCATGCGTGGGCCTTCCGGATTTCACTGAGCGTCGCGCTGTTGTCGGCATTGCTGCCGTCAGGGTTCAGGATCTGAACCAGGAAACCCAAGCTGTCGGAGATCTCCTTCTCCACAGTCTTGACTTTCATGTTGCCGTGAATGTCGATTTCGAAGTCACGATCGTGGTCCTTGCCCGTGCAGATCTCGTGCATCTTGTCGTCGTCGTCGGCGTAGTGTCCCTTGGACAAACCCTTGTGGCACTTGATACCCACGCCAAACTCGTCCTCAAAACTCCTGCGGAACGTCGAAACCTTCGCCATTGGACTGACTCGCATGGCCAGTACTCCTTTCGTTGCAAACCCCCTGAGATTGAGTCGCCAGCCTCAGGGGCCCGGTTGGTGGCCGGCGGCCCAGACGCTCTGAGCCGCCACCACCCACCCATGCGTGGCCCGCCGGAGGACGGGGACGCTCTGAACTCTAAAAAGACGAGATACAGCCTTCCCGGGCGGGCCAGCTGCCCCGCATGACTTCTGTGCAGCCCCCAGGAGATGGGCGCGTCTGAGAGAGAGGATCCCCATGGCCAACACCGCCGTCGACTTCACCCTTCTGCCCGCCCCCATCGCCATTCCACTGGAGAAGTCCAGGCAGGGCGATCCCCAGCGGAAGGACCTGCTGCGGTTCGCGTTCGAGAACGCGCTCGGCCTGCTCGGTTGCGTGCTCGTTGGCGATCTATTGGATCAACTCGAAGCCGACGAAGCTGGCGGCGGCCTGCTCGCCCACTTTAGCGGCGACGAGGCCGAAACCCTCCTCCAGCCGTTCCGGCTGATCGGCATGGAGCAGATGTCTCTCGGAAAGTGGGCCAATCTGACTCGAACACTCGGCGCCTCACTTTCTGAACTCAAGGCGTACACGCCCGCCGAGCCGAAGGCGCTCTCCGCCTATTCCGCGGCCAAGGACCAGATTGATGCGCTTGTGACAATTCGGAACCAGGACGCTCACGGACAACCCATCCCCGCGGACCAACTCGACGCGGAACTCGACAGGCGGGAAGGGCTTCTGATGGAGGTTCTTTCGGCCATGCAGTTCCTGCAGTCGTGGCGGCTGGTCCGACTCGATCGCTTCGAGATCAAGCAGGGCAGGCAAGTCTACTACGGCACCGAGTACACAGGCGAAGGCTCGTCTTCGATCGAGGAGGAGATCGACGTCGAAGAAGTCCCCCTCGGGGAGCCCATCCTCATTGGCCGCAAGGACCCGTCGAAACAGATCCGCCTCATGCCGCTGGCCATCGTTGCAACCATAGACGGGCAGCACGACCTGCACTTTGCAGTGTTCTCCAAAGAACTCAAGGGCGATCCCGACTTCCTCCATTATCTCAGTGCCAGAGGCACATCCGACATCCGGGTGACCGACTGGACATCGTCACATGGCGCATCACTCGAGACTCGGCGCCATCGCTTTCAGTCCATCTTCAAGGAGCCGGAGATTCGCACCCCACGTGTGGAGGCAGCTCTCACCGTTGCCGACAGCAGGCTCCGCGTCGGCGACGATGGCACGGTGCTGACCCTGTCGGTGGCCAATCACGCGGAATCACCGAGGCTCGAAGGCCTCGAGGCGACGATCGACCTTCCGCCGATGCTTTCCGCCGGCGACATTGCCGAAGACGGACGCCGGGTTCGGCTCACGCGTGACCAGCTTCAGGCCGGGGAGATCTGGGAGGAGGCGGTTCCATTGAGCGCCGTGCAACAGGGTTCGGCGTCCATCCCTCCGGTCGCGATCGACTTTTCCTACGTTCGGCGTGACGAAGACGACACCGCCGACGGCGAAGCTTCCGAACTGCTCGCCGGTCCGACCATGCTCGTCACCGATCCAAACGCCGCCGACCCCATGTGCCCCATCATCAACGTCCGCCGGACGATTCACTCGGACGATGGGGAGATTCGCATCGGCGACCGCTTTGAGTACAGGATTCAGCTCGAGAACATCGGCCTCGGCGCCGCCCGGGATGTGGAAACTCACGTCATCATCCCGGACGGCCTGTGTACGATCGATGGGCCGGACACCGTTCGCATTCACCTGCTTCCCGGTGAGTCTCGGACATTCAGATGGTCCCTGAGAGCCGAACAGCCAGGAATCTACCAAGCCCGTATCTGCGACGTCGTTTACCTCGACCTCGCCGACCGAAAGTATGCGACCGAGTGCAGCGAGGAGTTCCGCTTCCTCGTCCGAAGCGACAAGCGCCGCGAGCTCCGGTTCAAGGTCCGAGACATTGTCTCAGACCTGCAGATCACCACGGAGGAGCAGGCGGAGATAGACAGCCTTCGGGACGCCTTCACGGACCCGACAATGGACCAGGACGCCAGAGCATGCTTCGTGCATGAAGCGGCGAGCGACGCCGTCGTGGAGGTTGCCCGCGCGGCAGTCACGGACGCAGCCGCAAGCCGCGGCGTCTCCATCCAGGAGGGTGTATTCACCGAGACCAAATGGCAGGCCAAGGAGCACGCGGATCGTGGCCAGCGGACCGTCATCTCATTTGCCGCGGCCGGCATTCCGTTCTTCGCAATCGATATCACCGATGCCCAATCAGGCCAATTGTCCTTTCACTCCTTCGACATTCCAGGAGGCTCGGCCCCACCCTTTGACATGTCAGAAGCGGGGGTCTACGCGGCTAAGAGCAAGACCAACGGACCGCTGTCGGTCGGCATGCAGTGGTCCACGCTCGCCGGCATGGACAAACCGGGCATCAGCTTTCTCAAAGGCTGGGTGGGCCGTTGCCTCACCCGGCTTGAACGCGAGATTGTTCCATGGCGCACGATGGCGGAATCATTCGCGCAGGCTCTCGGTGGCAAAGCTGTGTACCGTTGGCAACGATTTGAGATTGTCGTCCCGGACGAAATCAAAAATGATCTTTGCATTCAGGACATCGCTGATCCGAGTGGAAGTTACAAATGCTGCGGCTGGTGCTATCGGAGCAGCTCATCAGATGGGTATGACCTGATCGTCAACGCGAAAGCAGGCGCGCCGGGCATGTCCCGCTCGGGCGTCAACTGGATTCAATCGGAAGCTGAATCTGGTTCGATACCGGACGTTCGGTTCTACAAGTCATTCGCCAAAAAGATCGGCGGGCCGGAGCAAAGCGACAAGGCAAAATTCTGGCTCGGCAGGACAATTGACAAGGCGGCGGAGATGCAAGCCATTTCCAAAGCAGCTGAAACACTCGTCGATCTCACACGCCGCGCATTCATGCGGGACGTCCACAAGTCCGCGGGCGCCACCTTCCACAAGAAGACCATCGCGCCGCTCGAGCTCGACGCTGACAATCGCAACTGGATCACACCACATCTGGAGCACCTTCACGCAGCAGGCGTGGGGGTGCGATTGTCACTGTCCAGTGCCCAGTGGATTCGAGATTCCATTGAGTTCTTCCGACTCACTGACCAGCCTGGATCCGGGGGCCCGCACACCGCGATCGGCCGCATTCTCCCTGGCCGCGGCGCCGGAGAGCTCTGGCTCAAGTGGTTCGCCGGCATGGATGAGTCACTCGCCATCTCGTCGTATCTGCGGCCCTGCGACGACGCGTGGCCGGAGGCTGACAAGGTTCCCGACGCAGTCAGGCTGGGGCTGTGGCTTCGGGTCGCCTCTGAGAAGGTCGATCAAGCCGCGTTCAATGCCTGGATCGAGGCAGTCATCTCCGCCGCTGCATGCGATGGTCCCGGAACCTGGCCCACATTTGCGCGGCCTGCGCTGGACGGGCTCACGCTGCGATGTAACAGCCGCCTGGCCGACATCGTCGGCGTGCTGCAGGCCGAAGGCGCCATGGACAAGGATTCACTTCGAACCGCCCTGGGAGGCGATCGAGCGGCGCTCAATGCCATCAACCGGCTGCTCTACTGGTCGGAGCGGTACAACCAGACGGCTCCGGTTCAAGGCGGCCCAAACGGCACCGTCGAACTCGAGCCGTCGCTCGCGCTCGACCTGAGCGCGGCCGAATCAGCCTGTGTCGGTGCCGACGCATGAACGTGGTGACCGCAGGCCTGTTGGCAATCTCCCTCGCATCCCCTTCTTCGGCTACGGCTTCTGATCCGGACGAACTACTTCGCATTGCCGACATTCATCTGGATGTGCTCGAAGGTCCCCGCCGCGGAGACGTGGTGCACATCGAATTGGCGCGCCGGGCCTACGATGCCATACGTGCAGCCGAGAGTGTCGCCACGCCCAGGCAGGCGGCTGCCGCGGCACGCGGCCTCCAGGAGCTTGATGCGGCAGTCTCTTCCGCCAAGGGTTCGCTCGAATCCGTCTTTCCCCCGCTTCGCATCCTCTGGCATCAAGAGCGTCTGCTCGTCCCCGACAGTGCCGAAACTGCCGCGATGAATGCAGCCGTCACATCGCTCCTGGAGTCTCACGCCGGCAGCGTTCTGGCCAGTACTCCGGGGCAGCTCATTGTGCTCGGCGTGTCCGAGGCCGGTAATCCAAAAGTGGAGCAGTCGCTTCGCTCGACACTTCAGTCCGTCACGGACCATCTCGTGCTCGACGATCGTGATCTGTTTGAAGTCATCGGCGAGCGCGACATCGCGGCGATCCGCCAAGGGGATATGCCGGCACCGGCGCTCCAGGGCCTGGTGAGTGCATACGCAACCGCGACCTCCTCTCCGCCGGGTGTCGCCGTCATCATGGCCAAAGAAGCACTCGCCGACGGACCGCTGCACGCAGGGCAGGCATCGCTTCAATTCTGGGCACCCTCGACGGATGGTGGTTCGACATCCAACCTGTGGACCTCAGACGGCCTCGCCATGGCGATGCCGCCCGGCGGATGGTGGGGATTCCTGCTGGCCTTGGTCGCGGGCTGGCCCGTCGGCGTCTTCTGCTGCTGGACTTGCAGACGGATCGACCGAGCACTTGGTCGAGACGAGCCCGTCCCGGCTTGGGTCGCGCCCAGCGCGGCCGTGGCCGGACTCGGCATCGCAGCACTCACATCCGCCGGTCTCCGTTCAGTGAACGCCAATCTGGGCGTCGCGACCTTGTCAACCGAAGGCGTCACGTGGCTCGGCCTGACGCTGGCGTCCGTCACCATTCTTCCATTCGCCATTCCCTATCTTGGCCTCGCCAGACTGAAGGCTGTCCGCGGCAGGTTGGGCGATGCTGACACCATCGCATTGGTGCTCGCAGCCACAACGCTGGGCGGCGGCGGCTGGACGATTCGCGCCATCTGGCAATCGGAAGGCGGCAGTGCAGCGATGATTGCCCTTGGCTGCCTCGTTGGCGTGACCGCGGCCGCGGCCCCTGCGGCCGGCTTGCATCTCGGACGAACCGGCGGCAAGGCGACGGTCATCTCCCGCATTCGCGCCGCGGTCACGCTGAGCGTCTGGGTGTCATTCTTGATCGTGCTCTTGACCGGCGAACCCAAGTTGGTCGGGTGGGGGGCAGCGACGGTTGCTGCCGTGTTGGTGGCCGACCTCACGGTGATCCGATGGCTGGCCCGCAGGCAATCCCAGCCCGCAGATTCGAGTGCAGGCGACCTCGCCGGCACCGCCTCTGAGACGGCAATCGCCGCAATGCTCGCCAAGCCTCCGATCGTCGTTACGCCGGCGATGCAAATCGCCATCGACGAAGCAGTGACGCACCTGGTAGGGCCTGACTCACGCGTGCCGCGGATCGAAGTCGTGCTCATCGAAGCAGACCGTGGCGTCGGAAAGACGCGGTTGGCCTGTCAGATCGCCGATCAGTGTCGCACGCGACTCGACCAGGAGGATCCTGCCCATCCATGCGAGGTGCTGCTCGGAGACTGCGACGACCCTGCCGGGGGTGGGTCGGACATCTCCTTTGAACCCTTCGCCCAGGCGTTTTCAGAGTACGTGGATGCGTCGCAGTTCAAGGACCCGCGGTCGCTCGCCAAGGGACTGCAGAAGGGCCTCGCCACAGTGGGCAGCACCATCGCGCCGCTTGCGACGGGTGGACTCGGGTCCTTCATGTCCGGCTCACCCTCTGAGGAAGAGGACCACGAGATGTCCCGCCAGGAAGTTGCTGAAACCATCGGAAGGGTCTTGGCGCGCATCACAGGAGATGGAACGCGCGTCGTCTTCATACTCGACGATATGCACTGGGCAGCGCAATCAGGCGTCATGGACGTGCTGCCGAACGTGTTCACAACAATCGCTGCAGAGGCCGAGGCGGCGGGTGCCAACGACGTTTGCTTCATCTTCACAGCTCGTAGTCTGAGTACTCCGGGCGCTGCAGCCTTTCGAGCGTGGCTGGATGAACTCGTCGCCAGCGGCACCATTCATCTGCATGAAGCGGAGATGAGTGATCTCTCCACCGAAGGCTGGCCGCAGGTACGCGAGGCTCTGTTGACCGGAGAGCCGTGGCTCAACATGCTTCCGGCCGATGCTGCCACCGTTCGCAGCGTTCTCGACGCGAGGGACCTCGTCACGCCACTTGATGTCCTGACGCTCCTCAAGGCTGCGCTCGGAAGAGGCATGCTGCAGCCCGGCCAGCGGCGTGTACGCCTCACCCCGACGGCCGATCTCGCTTCACTCCCGGCCGAAGCGGGGTACGACAGTCTCGTTCTCGCAGAACTCCAGCAACTCGACGCCAGCCTGCTCGACATTCTCCAATGCTGCGCCCTCGTTGGCAGGACGTTTCGGCCATCGATCGTCGCTGAAGTCTTTCGAGTCGATCTCATCGCTCTCCTGCAACAACTCCGAACGGCCGAGGACAAGCAATTGATTTCGGACAACCGGCACCGCGACGACCACTTCGAGTTTACCGACAAGCGAGTCGTCCGGGCGCTGCGATCGATGTGCAGCAACGATCCAGATGAGTTGAAACAGGCATCAGAACTGGCTCGCGCCTATCACAAGCGTTTGGTCGACTACCTGATCTCCACCAATGGCATCGGCACGACAATCCCGAGAAACGTCCCGGACCACGACCTCATCGCGATCGCCGACCATGCCTGGGCGGTTCACGACGCCGACTCCACCGACGCGTTTCGATACGCAGCGATCGTGGGCGCTCGTCTCACACAACGATGCCTGTTTGGGCCGGCGCGACGAGTGCTGTCCCGCGCCGCCGAGTTCGCAAAGCGTCACGCGGACGTCGTCAAGACCGCTGAGGCCGCGCAACTTGGGCTCGACCTTGTCCAGTGTCTTCAAGCCAGCGGCGAAGATCCCGCGGAGCGCGCCGCCACCTCGAAGTGGGTTCGCTCACTGGCCACCAAGCATCCAGATGACGCCGAGACCGGCAGAATCGCCATGGACATTGAACTCTTGGACGCCGAAGTACTCTCCCGGTCAGCAGATCCCTCCGATCGGCTTCTGGCGCGATCGCAGATCGCTGCCTTGCTCGATCACGCTGCAATGTCTTCGATCCAGCGTGTTCGCGCCCTGTTCTACGATGCATTCGCGATGCCTCGCCAACCGGCGCAGCAGCAGATCGAGGCCTATGCGCGAGTCTCGAACTCCATCGACGAAGCGCTCGTCCGATCCGAGAGTCAGTTGGAGAGGCGCGGCATCCTCACTGTTCGCTCCGAGTTACTCAACGCGTATGGAACCGCCGTACTCCATGCCGGAGATCCAGACCGAGCCCGGCCGATCCTGACCGAAGCGCTGTCACTGAACAGGGAACCGTGGCTGGCTGATCGCAAGGGCCAGGGCATCGCGATGGGCGCACTTGGCGACTGCGAGCAGAGGCTTGGAAACTCGGATGGAGCCATGCGCCTGTGGAACCAGAATCTGACGCTCTCCCGAACCATGCACGACCTCGCCGGCATCTGCCGCATGAGCAGTCAGGTCGCCGCAGCACTGCTTGCGGTATCGCAACCCACCGAGCAGGCCATCAAGGAAGCCAGACTGTTGTACGTCGAGAGCGAAGAAGCCGCTCAGCGGTCTGGAAACACGGGTGGTCAACTCTGCGCGATGGCAGGCACGGTTCGAACGGAACACCTGCAACTGGCGACGGACGGCGAAGCGATCCAGGAACTCTCCGCGGCAATCCGCGCGATATCCGCCTTTGTCGCATCGCCTCCTCCTGATGCAGGTCCCATCCCGCGATGGGCCGCCAGCCTTGCGAAGTCTGCCATGGCAGATGTGATGGGCAACCCTCCGGATTCTTGCGCCCTGTCACTGACGGAACTTGGCCAGTCACTCACCTCACTGTGTGAGCCTCCAGCGGAGATTGCAGTCTCATGATCCCAAGCCTGATTCAACTCACAACCCAAACTGTGACGCCCACCGAAGAAGTCGAGCATGTCGCGTCCGATCTGTTCGGCGCGATGGCGATCATCGTCGGCATCCTGATCCTCGCCGCGATCATCATCTTCGTCGTGTGGATGCACCGGGCTGCGAGCGGAGGGCGGGCGATTGTCTACACAAGCGGACTGGATGTGACGTTTGGTGTCTTCTTTCCCTTGATCGCTGCAGTGGCTGGCGCGGCGCTTCTCGGTGGAGAGAACACGATTGCAGGCATCGTGCTCTTGTGCGCTGGCGCTGGATGGCTGGTTTTGCACAATGTCGGCCAGGCAATCCGCTGGAACAACGGCGCCATGGCCGTCCTCGTTGCTGTCTTTCGGCTGGGATTTGCGTTCGTATGGCTCATCTCGGTGTTCATGATTCTGGGCCTTCTGAACCCCAAGACCAAGAACAGTCAGGGCCGGGAGGTCAACAAGACGATGGCCCAATTGGCACTCGCTGCTGCCATCGCGTGGGGCATTTGGCGATTCCTCACAGCATTCATCACGCCGACCGACGGCGAAGTCACAGGCGATCTGGACTTTGATTGACCGCTCGAGTCAGCGAGGCAAGCAGGTCCGGCATCCGATGGAGCTGTGATCGGTCGATCAGAAGAACCGGCGGATCGGCACGCCGCGCCTGCCTCTTGGCGGCCGAGGTGAACCGCGATTGCGTGACGACGGCGGAGGCCTGGCAGTCGTAGTACTGGGCGCCCGCGATCGCCTGCTGTACCGCTGCGTTTCCGACGCGGCCCTTGTACCGCTTGGCCTGAATGGCAATGCGTCCGCCACCGGCCGGCGGCGCGCACAGCACATCCACACCGAAGTCGCCTGCATGGGGCGTATCGTGAATGCGAAACCCATTCCGGCGTAGCACACCAGCGATCCAGGCTTCAAACTGCCGCCCGGTCATGTGGTCGAGCTTGCGAAGGCTCATTCCAGTTGCCTGTACGGTCCGCTGGCCTGTGAGCCAATGGCCCACGACGACGGCCACGCCCAACAGTGCTGGAACACCGAGGCCGACCAGCAGGGCCGCGACAGTACCACCGCCCGCGTCGGCCAGCCAGATCATCACCCCCGAGATCGCTGTCAACACAGCCAGCGTGAGCAATCCCAAGCCACACCCCCGTGATGCTGCCTGGCGTCTTGGCTTCACTCGCGACCCTCAGGCTTTGACGTGTGCGAATCAACTCCATCACGCCGGCCTGCCACCGTGCGCCGCACCAACTGCGCCACGTGCTTGAGCCAGGTCCAACCGACCAGCTTCGCCAGGAGCGAACCGCCGAGGCGGATCCACTTGAGCGCTGCGGGGGGGGCGATGCGGCTGAACAGGCCCACGCTGAGGTGTACGAAGAACCAATTGAGGCCCTTTCGCTCCCCAGGCGCTGCGATTGGGTGATCCGACGCATCCAGGAGCCCCACCGTCTCTCCCGCCATCCGCGTCAACGTCACACTGTCGTCAATCACGTCTTCCCCGTCCTCTGCGACCGTCTTGACGGTCCACGCGGCCACGATGCCGCCGATGAGAAGGGCCAAGAGCCCGAGCACAATGAGGTAGCCAAGCATGAGATAGAGCCAACCAAGCCACCCCACTCCACCATCATCGGTCAGTGAGCTTGCCGCGATCGCACAGCCCTGCATGAGGCCGCAGAACGCCGGAAGCCCCGCGCCGATTGCAGCGTTCGACATGACCTCTTTCGGTCTCACTTCTCCTCGTCAAGTATGTCTCGCACAAGTTGCTCAAAGCCGCCGCAACTGCTGTTATCGACCGTGTTGGTTTTCAGTGCTCGCCATGTTCCCTTGCTGTCGAGCACATGCGTGATGAGCCGAAGCTTGGTGTTGCTGCCCTTGAGTCGTTTCATCTCAAGCTTCTTTCTGGGATCAACACGAACGAAGGTCGTCGCCAGGTCCGTTCCAGATGATGGCTTGTCTTCAGTAATCGCGGCCCCAACCACGTTTCCGTCCACATCAACCGCCGCCCACAGCCACCACTTCCTCTCCGACTCCCCGCACAACTTAGCCTTCCCTTTCTCGCCAATGAGTCCACCGGCATATATCTGAGGCTCGGTGGCCGTTGGCGGATTGGCCAGCCCATTCAGCAACATGCGCGTTTGCTTCTTGCTCAAGTTCGTCATCGCGTCCGGGACGTTTGAACCCCAAAACCATCCGGCCGTCGACAGCGAGACAAACCCAAGAGTGGCAAACAGACTGACTATCCATCCACGCTTCACAGTGTTCATGTGTCGTCTCCTTCATGGGCGTATGTGGCGCTGATCCACTCGGTGCCCGACCAGTGATACACCTTGTCGCCCAGTTTGAGATCCAACTGCTCCAACACCAGGAGTGAACGCTGCAGCACCTCGTTGATCGGTACATCTACGTGACAGCGACCGTCCACCACAATGGACACCGTGGTTCCGGTTGGCGCTGGTATCCACCAGGTCTGCATCCAATCGGCGGTTGCACCCTCTGCGTCGATCGGGCTGCCATCCACGCGGATCTCGATCGAGGCAGGCGTGACAGGCACCACCACCTCCAGCCCTTCAACCCGCTGGTCCGGCGCACCGTCGGCTGGCCTGCTGGCGCGGCGCAGTTGGAGCCCCTCCATGCCCCGAAGGCAGGCATCTAGAGGCGACTCCAGCGCCCATGCAAGACCGCGCATCCGCCAGTTGCCCTCTCTCGACTCAACGCTGATCTGGTCTGCCGTGACATAGGTGTCCTCGACGATTGACCGAGCGTCACAATGCGCCACGACACCTTCGCCGAGCCGCACGGACAGCCGCTTGTGGGATTGGTCCCAATCCGGCTCGAAAAACACATCCGTCAGCTGGTACCTGGTGCGTCCATCAGGCGACGCAGTCGGCGTAGAAACCTCCGCGGATCCAGTAGCGCTCAGATTGCCGAGGTGGAGTGCGTCGGGACCATCCACCCACACACTCTGTGGCTGTGGATCACGCAGAAATCCGTCTCCAGGCCGGCCAAATGTCAGTTCCATCAAGGGGCCAGCAATCCTCTGGAATGGGGACATGGCCGGAGTCTCTGACGTTCGACGGAACGCGCCACGCGCTCGGACGTAGCGATGTGTCCCTGTGTCGTACCACCACAAGACGAACTCTGGTTCACTGTGAAAGCGATGCAGAACCCGGTAGTGCAGCGCAACGGTGGCCTCGCCAACCGGAACAGTGATCACAACTTCGTTGATGGCTTCGCTCCGCCACGCTGCGGGGTCAAGCACGCAGTCTTCGAACACAACACCATCATCCGTGGCGGTGCCAGACCATGCGGTAGGCTTCCCCTCGACCTCCATCGTCACTGCCCCTGGGGCTCCATGCCAAACCCCAGGCATCGTGAGGACCAGATACGAGCTCCAGCCCAAGAGCTCTGTCTCCACCTGTAGTGACATGGACTGCAGCACCGGCTTCAATCGAGAAATCGCTCGCTCATCCCGAGTCATCACGTACAGCAGTTGAAGATCATGCACAGCCTCCTGACTCTCCGCAGCAAGATCCTTCAGCAGCCTGGTGAGCCGCGATGGATCACTCGTCTGCACCTGCGCAGCAAGCACCAGTTCCACGGTCCGCGCAAGCGAGCGATTCTGTTCATTCTCGTCCGCCTTCCAGTACGCAATGATTTCGTTGATCTTCAGCTTCCATTTGCCCGGGTCCAGGAGCGCCAGGATCGACGCGACCTGGAGATCGACGTGCACCGGCCACTGGCGACTCGCATGCGCCACAAGCCACTCGACGTCCTCATCGACCCACTCCGGAAAGACCCGTTCCTCGAGAGGCGCCTGCACCGCACCGATCGCCAACGATGTTCGCTTGGCACGCGCGGCAGCCTGCAGGTCGTCCCGAATCAAGTGAATCGCCGGCAACTCGTCGATGTAGTGCGAGTAGGCAGCCATCGCGCCCGTGGGGTCTCCGATCGCTTCTCGAGCCATTCCGAGGTGAAACCAGTACGGCCCCAGCGAACGAAAGGCTGGGTTGTCCCGCAAGCCCTCCAGCCTGGCGTGTCTGCGCTTCGGATCAGACATGCCGAGCGCCCGCTGCATGGATCGCAGATCACTCGGCTGGGGGCGCCGCGTCTCATCCAGATCGAGCTGCCTCGCCAACTCCACGCGTACCTCAAGAAACTCGCTGCAGAGTGTGTTGCACCGCTCAAGCATCGCTACCTTCATCTCCTGAATCGACTCGTCGTGTTCCTCCTGGGCGGCTCTCACTTTGTCGTAGTAGCTGTAGCAACCGCTGACACCGCCACTCAGCGGCTCGAGCAGCGCGCTCGGATTCCCGTAGAGGGCCGATCTCACACCGCCGCCGAGCGAGTCATGGACTACCTCCAGCAGGCTTCGCTCAGTCTTCCGAGCCAAGAGTGACTCAAGGTGCGACTGGTTGAGCGCATCGATCTGCTCCGACGTCAGCGCCGCCATGATCTGAAGATGGAACTCCCTGATGCCGTCCGGCAGGGCATCGGCCCGAACGTTGGCGAATGCCTGCTCATACTCCGACTTCAACACCAGGGGATCTGCATGTTCGCGTATGGCGATCAACGAATGGGACCACTGGTTGAGCATCCGCTCGGCGATCTCCTGATCCGGCGTCAGCCCTGATGCCTCAACGGCCGCCGTCACCATGACAGTGACCGCCATGACCACCGCGCCGCTCGCTCCGATCCATTGCTTCTTCGACATGACTCCGGGTTCTCCGTTGGTTGGCGCAGGGCCCCACGCTTCCATGCGAGAGTCCCACGGCCACGTGCCGAGGTTTTCAGAAACACCTGCCCCGATGGACGCAGGACTCCGCATAAGCCTCCAAGGAGGCCCCCATGCCACGACCACACACCACCCCGCTGCCCCTTCTTGCCCTTCTGGCAGCCCTGTTGCTCCCTGCATGCGGCGGAAGCCCGGCTGGAACCTACGAACTCGACAAGGAAGGCATGAGGGCCGAGGTCGAGGCGGAGGTCGCCGCGAATCCGGACGATGCCGCCGCCGCCATGGCCGCCTCGATGATTGGACCCATGCTCGACTCCCTGGAAGTCACGCTGACGCTTGAGGCGGACGGGCGTGCCAACATCCAGATGGGCATGATGGGCCAGTCTGAGTCGAAGTCGGGAACCTGGACCGGCGGGGGCGATCAACTGACGTTGTCGTTCAACGGAGACGCCAAGACCGCCATGTGGGACGGCGACCGAATCACGCTCCCCGGGCCCAATGGCAGGGAACTCACGCTCGTCCGCAAGTAGGCGATCGGAGGTTTGGCCGGCTCACCGCCCATTCCGGGCCGCGCTCGCGTTGGAGATGGCCTGGCAGCGGCCCGCCGTGGCGCTCGGCGCGTGCACGCGTCGTTGGGCCTCTGTGCCATGAAGGCGGAGGCGGCGTCAGCGGCGCGACCAGAGGGCCAGGGCGGAACGCATCTGTCCCACTTCGCCAAGCGCGACACGCCCCCGTTCCACCGTCTGAACCATGGACTGTGTGGTCCTGGAACATGAACTTCGTGGTCCTGGAACGTGGACTGTGTGGTTGCCCGGTCCCCCAGGTTTCACCCCCCCCCCAGGCTCCACCCGCGCAGGTTTCACCCCCCAGGCTTCACCCCCGCACGCTTCCAGCGCGGAGCGGCATCCATCTGCACCTGCTGGCGTTCGCATCGCTCGCCAGCACATGTGCCGCGGCACGCGACCGCGGCACAGCGCAACCAATGCGGCCCACCGACTGCATCGGTGGGCCGCGAAGGGTCTCATCTGGCACCAGGTGCCCCCCCTGGGGAGACGTCAGCCAGGTTCCTGCAGCATGACCGGATCCTGTGGCTGGTGCAGATAACTCCTGTGAT
>CAZSSV010000023.1:0-16254 GCA_964609425.1 uncultured Isosphaeraceae bacterium
GCCGAGTCCTGTATCGCCCACTCGTCAGCGGCGGATGGAGCCTTCGGCTCCTCCGCCGCTTCCTCGTTGTCGATGGTGTCGGCCAGCGCGGCGGCAAACCGCGCCGTCAGGCCCGTTCGCCGCGAAGACGCCTCCACGTTCTGGAAATGAGGTGGGTGGGGCTTCGCTTGATGCGTGTGAGATAGAACCAGGCATATCGAAGCGGTGCCGCTCTGAGTGACTTTCGGGCCTGTTTCATGTTGCGTGTCGAGGCCACGCCAATCGTGTGTGGCAACTCCGGATACCACCGGGCCATCGTCTGCTCAAGCCCATATCGCTTGACGAGCAGGTCCATCGCGGCGATTTCGTACGGCATGAGTCGATCGGCGTACTGAAAAATGCGGGATGTGTTGAGTCCGCGCGTTGTGCTCTCCAAGGCGTACTTGTTCTCGGCAGGGTTGACGTGCGGAATGTCGAGCAGCGTGTCGTCGTAGGGTTCACCGATCCATTCGCAGAGGTCTCGCACCGTTTCGGCGGGCCGGCCGGTGAGGTCCTCGTACCGCAGCACTCGGAATCGGTCCGGGTAGCTGCTCGAGAAGTGCTCCGCGATGCTCGATCCGCGGCTCCACCCCAGCATGGTGCTCAGAATGGCCTCGGCACGGTGATTGCGGCGGCGGCGGGACGCGGCAAGATCCCAGGGATTCCGAAGCATGTAGAGCAGTTTGGAGTCGGGAATACGTTCAAGGATCTCCTTGGCATAGAAGATGTAACTCGTTCCCTTCTGGGCCCACCGATGGCAGCTCATATGCTCCGACACGGCGTCCATCGCGTCTCGATAGAGCGTCAGCGTGGGCGTGTCCGGCGCCCGGATCGCCGCCTCGGCGAGGTGATCGGCCAACCACTCCCGATGGTCCTCCGCTTCAAGGTCAATCAGGGCGGTCAGCCGTCGAGCGCGGCTTGCGGGGTCGCGGTCCCGATCGAGCAGGTGATGCTGCTCCAGAACCACGGACTCAGCGACCTGCGAGTAGACCCCCTGAATCCGCCCGAGCAGCAGGGCTGTCACGGTGTTTCCCGAGTGCTGGCGTCCCGACACGAAGATCGGGCACTTGGCAGTCTGCGGTTCCTGAGACATCGGAGGGGTAGCGTACCGGGTTCGACGCGCGGCAGGTCGCCACGGGCGGGCCGCTACAGGCCGACCGCTTCAAGCGAGCGGACCATTTGGCTCCACCGCTGCTCAAGCGAGCCCGTGTACCCGACGCTGATCCGCACAAGCCCCGGTTGAATGCCGGCACCCGCCAGAGAAGCATCATCCATCTCGCTTGAGGTCGATGCAGCCGGGCATGACAACAGTGTGTCGGCGTAGCCGAGACTGACCGCCATGTACCCGAACCCTTCACGATTCTGAAGGTGCTCCATGAACGCGTTCGCTCGATCCGTCGTCCCGAGATCGACCGTGAGGAGTCCCCCCGATCCGAAGCCCGGGTTGGCCAGGGTTGTCAGCAGGGTTCGGTCGGGGTGGGCATCGAGTCCTGGATAGCAGACCGTCAGCCCACGGTCCGACAGGCGGCGCGCCAATGCCATGGCCCGCTCGCCGTGCTCCCGCATTCGAATGGGCAGGTGGGGAAGCCGCATCGCGATTTCATAGGCACCCCGAGGGTCGAGCGTGGGGCCGAGCAGCATCAGAGAGCCTGTGTGCAGGTCGAAGAGTTCGTCGATGAAGGTCCGATCTGCGCAGATACCGCCCGCAACCAGATCGCTGGCACCATTGATGAACTTGGTAAGGCTGTGAACAACGACGTCGGCTCCGTGCCGCTTCGGCGTCACAATGAGCGGCGCAAAGGTGTTGTCTACGACGAGTTTGGCGCCATGCGCGTGCGCCATGTCGGCGAGCCGCCGGAGATCGGGGACGCGAAGCGTGGGGTTCGAAATGGTTTCGACGTAGAGCACACGCGTTCCGTTTCTGAAGGCCTCTTCGACCTCAACCACGTTTTGAGTGTCCACAAACGTCGTCGTAATGTTCGACTTTGCGGGCAGGAAGTCATGGAGCAGCGCCCAGGTACCCCCATAGAGCGTGTTGGATGCGACGATGTGGTCCCCGGCATTGCAGCACTGCAGGAGTACAGCGGAGATGGCGGCCATGCCGCTTCCTGTGCAATAGGCGGCTTCGCACGCTTCCATCGCTGCAAGTTGCCGGGCAAGCACGAGCACCGTCGGGTTGAAGTGTCGACCGTAGAGATAGCAGCCGCCGGCATCGGGTCCGCGCATGCCCTGGAACATCTCGGGCATGGTGCCCGCCTTCAAGACCGTAAACGTGCTGCTGGTCTCGATGGACAGGTTCACGCCTCCATGCTCACCAAACTCGTGGCGTATGGATGCGAGTGCGGCGGCTGGGTCGTGGTCAGTTGGTGTGGTCATGCGGCGGCTCCGGGAAGCCCGCATGGTAGGTATCCGGCGGGTATCGTGACTGCATGCCGCATCCGGATCATCCCAATCTGCACGTTCTGGAACACCCGCTCATTCAGGACAAGCTCGCTCGCATTCGCGAGGTGGGCACACCCCCGGGGTTCTTCCGGGCGCTCGTGTCCGAGGTGGCCGGGTTGATGGTCTTTCAGGTGAGCCGCGACCTGCCGCTTCGTAAGGAGTTGGTCCAGACTCCGCTTGAAGAAACGGAAGTGTTCAGACTCGCGGCGCCAGTCACCATCGTGCCGATTCTTCGCGCAGGCATCGGGCTCGCCGACGGCGTTGCGTCCCTGATGCCAGAGGCGCGGACTGGGCACATCGGGCTGTACCGCGATGAGTCATCGCTGGAGCCCGTCAGTTACTACTGCAAGCTTCCGGAGGACATTGCTGGCGGGCCCGTGTTTCTCGTGGACCCCATGCTCGCGACGGGTGGCTCGGCCGCTGCGGCGGTCAAGGTTCTCCGCGGCGCAGGGTGCCGCGACATCAGAATGATCTGCCTCGTCGCCGCTCCGGAAGGGGTTGAAGCCATGTGTGAGGCAGACCGCGACGTCCAGGTGTTCACCGCCGCGCTCGACCGGCAGCTCAACGACGTTGGCTACATCCTTCCGGGCCTTGGAGATGCGGGTGATCGCATGTTCGGCACCCGCTGACCTCGCTCCCATGCCCTATCAGGGCGATCGTGGGCCGGAGTTGGTCTGAGTGCTTGACATCGGGCATCGGACCGGGTGGAATCGTCGATGGCGGGGATTTTGCGTGAGAGGAGCGCGGCATGCTGCGAGCAATCATGGGTGGCTTGAGTGTGATGATGGTCGCCGGCGCTGCATTCGGGGAAGGCGCGTGCTGCCTGCAGGAAGCCAACGGACACTGGTTCTGCGTGGAGACCTTGGCTGAGCACTGCGAGGCCGAGGGCGGCGTCTGGCACGGCGACAACACCCATTGCAATTCGTACGCCTGCCCCGATGACATGCTCGGAGCCTGTTGCATGATGGGCGCGTGTGTTCCTTCCGGGCAAATGTCCTGTGAGGCCTTCTTCGGACTCTGGTACGGCCCCGGGTCAGACTGCGAGTCGGTGTCCTGCAATGACCCCTTCGGCGCGTGCTGCGCCGCGGCCGCGGATGGCAGCATTGAGTGCATGTTCACCTCCGCCGGGCACTGTGACGAAGTGGGCGGCGAGTTCGCGGGTCCCGGGACATCGTGCGACGACGCACCCTGTGAAACGGAGGCGGGCGCCTGCTGCATCGAGACTGGCTCGGGTGACATCGCCTGCTTTGAACTCGGAGAAGCCCACTGCCACCAGGAGGGGGGCGCGTGGATGGGGCCCGGCACGGTGTGTGACGCCGATGCATGCGGCGGCGGTGGCGACCATGGCGCCTGCTGCGTCGATGGATACTGCGAGATGGTGACCGAACTCATGTGCCAGAAGGCCGGAGGGGAATGGTTTGGGTGGGGCGTTCCGTGCGACGACGTTGTGTGTGGTCCGGGACCGCTCGGCGCGTGCTGTATCGGGGGCGCGTGCTACATGATTCCCGCAGAGCCGTGCCACTTGGAAGGCGGCGAGTTCATGGGCGAAGGGTCACACTGCGAAGACACCGCATGCACCGAGCCCGAGGTGGGCGCCTGCTGTATCGGCCACGAGTGCCATGAATTGACCGAACACCACTGTGATCAGGAAGGCGGCGATTGGATCGGCTGGAATGTTCCATGCGACCCCGACCTGTGCGGGGAGCCGCCCATGGTGGGTGCCTGTTGTGTCGGCACCCCCAACGGCGGGATTGCATGCTTCGAGACCGAGGAGGCCCACTGCCTTGAGAAGGGCGGAGATTGGCAGGGGGCGGGTTCACATTGTGACGATGCGCCCTGCGGCAAGCCCGCCTGGGGTGCCTGCTGCATAGCGCTTGCCGACGGCGAGGTCGTGTGCAGTGAGACGCTGGAAAGCGCATGTGCCAAGCACGATGGTGAGTGGCTGGGCGCAGGCAGTACGTGTGAGGGTGCGCCGTGCGGCGAACCGGAAACGGGTGCCTGCTGCATCCCGACCGACGACGGCAATGTGCATTGCATCGAGACCGATGAAGGCCACTGCCTTGACGAAGGTGGGGATTGGCTCGGAGCCGGCTCGCAATGTGGGTTCAGCGGGTGCGGCAAACCGAGTTTCGGTGCCTGCTGTATTGGTGCGACCGACGGCTCGATCTACTGCGTCGAGACCTACGAACCCTACTGTGCAGGCCAAGGCGGCGACTGGCAGGGCGAGGGTTCACACTGTGAGGACGTTGCGTGTGGCATGCCAACCCATGGTGCGTGCTGTGTCTCCACCGCCGATGGGTCGATGCATTGCATTGAAACGACCGAGGGCCATTGTCTGGATGAGGGCGGCGACTGGCAGGGCGGCGGAACGCACTGCGGAGACGTCGCTTGCGGTGTGCCGTCGAATGGCGCGTGCTGCATCAACGGCGGATGCCTGATGCTTTCACCAGCCGACTGCGAGATGGTGCTTGGTCACTGGCACGAGGCCGGCTGCGGCGATGTGGCGTGCCCGCCACCGTGCGAAGGCGACGTCAACGGTGACGGTGTCGTCAATGTGTCCGACATTCTCATTCTTCTTGCGAATTGGGGCCCGTGTTCGTGATCTCTGGCTGATCGCGGCGTGGCGCCCAGACGTCTGTGTGGGGGGATGTATGAAACGGTCGGTCCGCATGGGCCGACCGTTTCGTCGTTCATCGTCTGGCGGGAAGGCGATCGATCCACCATGCGAGGACAGCCTCACTGTCTGCGGAGGTCAGACCATAGGCCCGATGCATGTCACGCCCGCACTGGGTGAGGCTGCGGAGGCAGGTGGCTGCGTCCGTGGCATGGTGCGCATCCATGAAGGCCAAAGACGCACGTGCCCATGCCTCCCGCCCGGCTGGCATGGGCAGCTCCAGGACTTCGGTAGCGCTCAACTTGATGGCCTGGGGAGACCGAGCGGTTCCGAGCCGACGGTGCAGGGCGAGCAGCGACACGATCGGGCTTGCGAGCACGGCTGCCACGTCGGCGAGTCGGGCGGATGTGATGGTCATGACCGGTACGCTTGGAAGCCACCGGCCGTCGGCGTCGAGCACGGGCTCAAGCACACGCGTCTGCGTGGGAAGCAGAATCTTGGGGACAAGCCGATCTGCCGACCATCGCCGCATGGCGCCGTCGAGTTTGTCAAGTTGGACGCCGGGCCGGCGCCATCGGCGGCCGTGGAGGCGTACGTCCCGGTCTTCCCAGTGGCATCGCGCGGGGTCGAGGACGCCGGACGTCACGATGGGAACCACCTTGGAGGTTGGGGGGCCGTCGAGTTCAGTGAGGCACCCGCGGAGCCCGTAGTACTGGTCGCGAAAGTCCGCCGTTGCTGCGGCGATGTCCCGCAGCACACCGGAGCTGTGCACCTCAGGCGCATTGGGAATGCCCACTGCCGCCGACGCGAGCGGTGACCAGGGCTCACCAGCGCCAAGCAGGGGTGCGGACGTGAGCCGCCGCGGTGGAAGGTCTGCCCACCGATTGATCGACGGCGCCGTGTGTCCGGCCGTCAGACCAATGGCGACTGTGTGTACCTGCGCGTCGAACACGGCGTGTGCGCTCGACCAGGCAAAGCTCACCGTGCCAGTCGCGCGCACGGCCTCCCGGATGGCCGCGGTGTCCCGCGCTGCGAGGACTGACAGCGGCTGCACCATGCCGAGCCATCCACCCGGCCGCAGTGAACGCGCCGCGGCCAGAAGGAAGATCGCCGCTTGATCTGCATAGGGACCGATGGAGACGCCGTAGAGGTCCGCGGCCCGCCGCCTGAGATGCTCAGCAGTCGTGTGGCTTCGAAGCGGACTGCCAAATGGTGGATTTCCGAGAATGACGTCGGCCTGGGCCTGCGGAAGCGCCGACGGATCGAACGCGTCGATGGTGCGGACGCCGGAGGCGGCGGTCGCGTCGCCATCGGCCAGCGCGGTCAGCCTTCCCCGGAGCCAGGCGGTGGCCAGGGGGTCCACATCGAATCCTCTGAGCCGTGGGCCGATCGCCCGCCAGGCCGCCGCTTCTGTTCCGCCCCCGTGGGCGAGCCGCCGGTCCACGAGCCTCCTGCCTGCCGCAAGGAGGAATCGCCCCGTGCCGCACGCCGGATCGAGGACCACAGGCAACTCGGTGTCCTGCGTTCCCACCCATCGGTCGAGCGTGTGGTCCAGAATCAGAGCGATCAGGGCCGGCGGTGTATAGAAGGCCCCAGCGGCCCGCCGGTTCATCGTGGCGTCAGGTGATCCGGAAAGCCGGGCGGCGAGTTCGGGAATGATCGCCTCTTCGTCCGAACCGTTCATCGCCATCGCCTGGATGAGGCCCTCAGCGTCTCCTCCCCGATCGGCGATCTGATCCAGCAGGGTCTCGACATCCATCGGCATCGAACGCACCATAGCGGGGGGCAGACGTTGCTCAGCCGCTCGAACTGACACTATTTCCGGGGATGGCCCTTTGGAATCACTCCGTAGGGCGTCACAGTAGGGGCGGGTCGGAATCGATCCGACACAACGAGGCAAGGGAGCGTACTTCGTGGAATTCAAGCATGTGTGTGCAGGCATCGCCGCCGTCACTGTTGTGGCGACCGGCTGGGCCAATTCGCTGACGAGGCTCGGGTGTGATGGCGACGCGACCCAGGACGGGGTCGTCAACTCTGACGACCTCCTGTCGTGCATCGCCGACTGGGGGACGGCGGGGTTCGACATTGATGGGGACGGAATCACGGGCGTCCCGGAGATCCTGGCGGTGCTCGAGGACTGGTCCCGCCCTTGCCATCCATTTCATGACAACATGACTGTTGAGTTCGACTACGACGCTGGGTTTGCCATCATCACCGGGGACGGTTTGGCCAATCACGTGATGGGCCCGTTTGATGGCTCGACGGGCTGTCACAATCCCAACACGCCAACTGCGATGAACGACACGTGGCGCATACCCCTGAATCCAGTGGTTGGGAACAACTCCGGCGTCGAGTACTTCGACAGCATGGGCCGCGTCGCGGTGTCGCTCAACGGCGTGGCGTTCTATAACCCGTACGACGCAGGTGGTGTCGATGCGCCGAGCACGATTTGCTTCGACGACTACAACGGCCACCCGTCACAGGACGGCCGCTACCACTATCACCAGACGCCTGGTTGGGGCTACGGCGACGGAACCGGACACGCGGACGTTGTCGGGTACGCTGCCGACGGCTATCCAATCTACGGCCCATGGGAAGCGGCCGGCGTGTTGGCCAAGGATGTCACGGGGGCGATGGCGCTCGATGCCTGCAATGGGCACGAGGATGCGGAGCGCGGCTACCACTACCACTCCATTTCATTCGACCTCGATCCCACCGGGTTTCCGTGGGTGCAGGGCTGCTGGCATGGCGAGCCCGAACTGAGCAACCTGGAGCAAGGCGGTGGCGGTGGTGGCGGCGGCGGTCCGTGTGACGACGGCTGCGGGGCTGCCATGATCCCGCCGCCAGTCTGTAACTGCGTGACCTCCAACCCCGACTACGCGTACTGTTGTCAGGACTGGGACGCCGCCTGCCAGGCCTACGCCCAAAGCGTGTGTGGAGCACCCTGAGTGAACCCTGTTCGTTCGGTTCTGCGACACCTACTCCTGCCGACGATCGCCACTGCGGCGATCGTCGGTTTCATGGGGTGTGCTTCGGCGCCAGCTGCCACCCACGCCGCCACAGGCGCCTCGGTCGCGCCGCTTTCCGGTGACGCTGGATCGATGGTCGTGCTCCTGTTCTCAAGCCCGGATTGCCCGATCGCCAATGCGATAGCCCCTGAGATCGAGCGGTTGCACGACATGGCCGTCGCGCACGGGGGCCGGTTCTACGTCGTGCACGCCCGTGACGACGTGACGGCCGCCGCTGCCCTGCAGCACGGCACGACCTATGGAATCTCGGCGCCCATTCTGCTCGACCCCAATCACGAACTGGTCAGTGCCGTGTCCGCAACCGTCACACCCGAGATCGTCGTGCTTCGTCTCCGCGATGGTGAGCGGCCCGAACGGGTGTATCAGGGGCTGGTGAACAATCTGTATGCATCGCTTGGCAATCGCCGCGATGCCGCCACCGAGCACTACGGCCGCGCGGCGATCGACGCTGCAGCAGTCGGGGCAACGCCTGACATGGCCTATCGCGCCCCGATCGGGTGCTACATCGAGCGGGCGCCTTGACGACATGATCTTCACGTGTCTTGCCAGCTCCATCTGCGGTCACGCTCCAGTGCCGACCTGGGCCGATGTCCGGCCCATCCTTGAGGCCAACTGTGTGGCGTGCCACCGGGATGGAGGTGCTGCGCCGTTTCCGCTGACCGAGGCACCAGATGTTGCGCGGCGTGCGGGCTTCATCAAGGAGGTGACGGGCCGCCGCCTCATGCCGCCGTGGCCGTACACCCACGCCGGCCTGGAGGTGTCTGGTGCGCGGGGGCTGTCTGACGCCGAGATCGCGCTGCTTGCGGCCTGGTCAGATGGGGGCCATCCGATCGGCGAAGACGCGGCGGCCGCCACGCTTCCGTCATCGGTGAGCACAGACATCGATATGGTCATCGCCATGCCGCAGGCGTGGACCATGCCCGCAGAAGGGCAGGAGAATTGGGGGCGGCGAGATCGGGACAAGTGGACGTTCGTCGTACCGATCGACAACGAATCGCCGCTCAGGGTTGAGGCGATGACGCACACATCAACGTCCCCGCAGGCGATCCATGCCGTGACCTATCTGGCGGACGACAGTGGCACAGCCGCCTGGAACGACGCGCGGGATGAGCAGCTTGGCACCTACATGACCGGTGACGTACGCGACCATCCGAGCGGGATGCTCGGGGGCACGGGCATCGGCGCGCGGACGTTGGTGCTTCCTGATGGATACCACTTTGACGTGCCGGCCGGATCGGACCTGGTCATGGAGGTGCACTTTCGCCCATCTGGCCGGCCGCATCAGGTGCAGGAACAGCTTGGACTTGGCCTGAGCGACGACCCCGACTCCCGGCCCGTGCGAACGCTCGTGTCAATGGTTCGGTCCGTAGACGTTCCGGTGGGCGGGACGGCTGTCGTCGAGGACGAGTTTGCGCTGCCCGAATCGGTCGATCTTGTGGCGATGATGCCCAGGGCGATGGGTGTGTGCACGGACATTCACGTCACGGGAGACATTCCCGGTGAGGGCGAGGTCACGCTGCTGGAGTCGACCGACTGGGACCCACATTGGCGAGCCCCACTCGTGCTGAAGGACCCGAAGTTTCTGCCCGCTGGCACCGTGCTGCGGACGCGATGGCGAATCGAGAACACAGAAGAGAATCCCCGCAACCCGTTCGTGCCCCTCAAACGGCTCACCATGGCTCGCAGGACAGGCGCGGTGGCGATGTTCTTGTATGCAGCCGCTGAAAGTGTGGATGCGGACAGGCGGCTGCTCGACTGGCACAAGGGCCTCATGCGGTCCCGCCGTTGAGCCGAGCTTGAGTGGCAACGCCGTGGTACGGTGCTCCGCGAGCCGGGCGTGATCCGGACTCGTGCTTGACCCCATGGAGGATTGGCGATGAAGATTCCAGCGTGCCGTTGTCTGCTTTTGACCGCACTGTGTGCCGCCGTGCTGCTCTCCTGTGCGTGCAGCTCAAGTTCACCTGCACCATCGACGGAGGGTCAACGACTTGACAGCGCCAACGCGTCGTCGTCGGCCATCAATGGATTCGAACGTGACCCGAAGGCGGGCAAGTTCTTTGAGACCGCGTATGGGTGGGCCGTCTTTCCGAAGATCACCAAGGGCGCTGTTGGCCTGGGCGTTGCCTCGGGTTCAGGTGAGGTGTATGTCGGTGGATCATTGGTCGGGTATGCGAAGATGACGAGTGTGACGGTGGGCGCCCAGATTGGCGGACAGACGTTCTCCGAGATCATCTTCTTTGAGAATCGCTTCGCGTTTGAGAAGTTCACGAATGATCAGTTCACCGGTCAAGCGTCTGCAGGCGCGGTCGCGGGGCAGAACGGCGGGCTCGACATGGCCGATTACAGCCATGGCGTCGCCATTTTCACCCGAAACAACAGTGGATTGATCGTGGCGGCGGATGTTGGCGGTCAGAAGTTTGAGTACGAGCCGAAGTAGGGTCCGGGCAGCGGCTTGGGGTGTGCGGTGGGCGCGGTTCCACCAGTTGTCCACCGGGTTGTCCCCCGTTTCATCCACCACCTGTGCAAGGCTTGCAGTGGAGCCAACTGCGCCGTATTACTACGTGCGTTGTCGCTGCCTGCTCGGCCGAGGCCGAACTGGCGCAAGGCTCTTTGAAAAGCGGAGAAGTACGTGTCGGACGGCGGGCGCCGCCCGACCTGGAACGGAGAGAGACTGAAAGGTCGATCTCGACGCGCGTGGTTTCCCGACATTCCACGATGCGGATCACCAGGAAGGACCAACAGGTGCCCGCAGTCACATTCGAAGGCCGTCGCGGAATCAACCGACGACAGGCCGCTGCAGAATCGAATGGTGATCGGAAAGGACGTGACGAACCTGCTGCGGCAGGGGACACGAATCGGCGAATCAGTTTCGACTGAACCGCCGAGGGAGCGTGCCGGCGGAAGGCGTGTTTCGAAAGAAGCAGTTTGGAAACCGGCGGCTCAATGTGCGAGGCATGTGGAAGGCCGCTCCGAAAGGAGTCGCCCTTTGCAACCAGACCACCTTGAGGAAGCCCAACGGAGGAAACTCCGCGGGCCAGGACCCGAAAGGGGACCGGCCACGCCACCGAACACGGACGACGCCTCACCAAGTGGACGTTGGATGCTTTCGGGCATCGATCATCCGCGACGCGTCGATCTTGACAGTCCAGAGCCCCCGTCACCACCCAGACCCGCACGGTGTCCTGCACCGAGCGAGGATGAAGGGACAGGGGAAGTTCGAGGGCGGCATGACTGCCCGGGCCGGCGGTTCCGGCGGCCCGAGCAATTGATGCCGTGGACCACCTCACGCGACCAAGTCGAGCAGCCAGCCGACGACCCACACCGGACGTGGGATGGACAACGTGCATGTGCGCGAAAGCGCGCAGGCACAGCGTCAAGGCTGGTGGAAGTCTCGCCAAGACCGCGAGGGGGACGATGACGAAGAAGTACGGGATCCCCAACGCCGACGGACGGTGGGGGAGTTCCGAATGCCGTACCGAAAGAGCATCGCTCGAAGAGAGTGGAGCGGATATGCCAGAACGCCTGTCGCGCGGCAACGCGACGGGGTCGCGGCCACTCAAGGACACCGACACGCCCGACGTGCACCGGGTAAGGCAGGGCCGCCTGCCGAGATCACCGCGAGCGCCGATCATCGTTGAGCGTCGAAAGATGCCGAATGAGGATTGGTCCGGTTCAGCCCGGCCGAGCAGTCAGCGACACCTCAAGTGTGTGGGGGGCACCCCCACGCTTGGGGGAGGAGAGAAGAAGCGGGGACGAGTTTGACGACTCGTCCCCGCGTTTCATTTTTGGAGCCCGTACTTCACGCCTGGGGCGTGGTTCATTGCTGCCCCCCCGAAGCTGCTTCGCGGCCTCTCCCGCCCCACGCGGCGGGCGGACTCAACGCCGCAGGCAGCAGGGGTGCCACGCCGCCAGGCTGACACGCACCAACCACGACCGGCCCATGCCCCCAGCGTGAACCTACCCGACTCGGACGCCGTCCATCGGTAGCGAGGGCGGAATGGTGTCCTCGGACGGAACCATGACGTCGATGGTGTTGATCCAGGCCTTGGGGATCTTCTGCACACTGCCCACCTGGTCAGGGCCACGCGAGTCGGTCAATGCGATGAAGTGGTCACTCTCGTGAATCATCAGGCCGACGGTGTGGACTTCCGCCAGCGGGCGAAGCGCAAACTCGACCATGTCCTCGGGGTCTTCCCATCCGGGCCCGCCTCGCGCCTCGGCGTCGACCCACCGAACGGACACGACCGGCCACGGCTGTGACAGGGCTCGATCCACATCGTCGGAGTGGGTAGATCCCTGAGCTTCGCTTCCTGGCCTGACGTTTGGCATCGATGACCTCCAATCCGATAATGCACCCGGCCGGCCGGATGTTTCGGGTGTCCGGGTAGACTGCCGCGAATGCCCGTAAGGGCTTGATTGGAGGCTCGCATCTGTGAAAAACCTGCCCACGCTTCGTTTTTTCGTCCTGGTGACATGCCTGCTGGCCGTGCCCGCTGCAGGCCAATCATCACCGGGTGCCGAGGTGCCTGCCTTGCCCACGTCGGCGGCCATGTCCACGGCCGCAGCCGCCGCAGGCCCGCTGATGCACGCGGTGGCGGGTGGAAACGCGGCCGAGGCGGCGCGACTGCTGAGCGCTGGAGCGGACCCGAATGAAGCGATGCAACTGGCCGGGGGTGGGTTGACGGCGACCGCCCTGGCAGCGGCATTGGCCGGTCCCGACATGTTGACGGTTCTGATTCGCGGTGGCGGCGACGTCAATGGTGCTGGCACCGAGGTATCGCCGCTCGCAGCGGCGGCCATTGCCTGCAAACCGGAGGCTGCCTCCATGCTCCTGGCACATGGTGCGAGCATCAGGGGGGGTGCCGCTAGCCCGCTCTTTGCAGCGTGCCAGGGATCGTGTCCGTCGATTGCCCGAACGTTGCTTGAGCACGGTGCCGATCCGCACGCGGTGACTGCCACCGGACTGACGCCACTCATGGTCGCGTCGTGGTGGGGATCGTCCGGGTGTGTTCGCCTGCTGCTCAAGCACGACGCTGACTTGCTTGCCACGGATCACGCCGGACACGACGGTGTCTACCTCGCGGCCGTGCGAGACCATCCCGATTGTCTTCAGTTGCTGCTCGAAGCCGGCGCCGAAGCCGATCGCGCGACGATTCACGGCTGGACGGCACTCATGGCCGCGGCTCGAAGTGGATGCACGCGATGCGTCGAGTCGCTCCTGCGGCACCACGCCGGTGCCGACGACCGCACACCTGCGGGTTGGACGGCGCTTCATGAGGCTGCCCGACACTGCCATGCCGACATTGCTCGCCTGCTGGTCCAGGCGGACACGGCCGCAGGGGGGGGTGGGCTTCCACCGGCGACGCCGCTGGCGACCGCAGTGGAGAACATATGCCCGGGCGTCATGAAAGCGGTGCTCGAGTCGGTCAACGAACTGAAGTCGTTTCGGCGGCATCTCGATCGCGCTGCCTCAATGCTCGATGAACGCGCTGAAGACCCATCGCTGCCACCCGCGGTGCAAGCCCGGATTGAAGCGTGCAAGGCCGCGATCGAGTCCACGCGCGATCGCCTTCAGGACGAGGGGCCCTAAGCCATGCAACTGGTCCCGCAAGAGATCGATGGCGACATCATGGTGCTGTCAGTTGATGGAGGACTGGACGGTACGACCGCGGCAGCCTTCACCAGTGACGTGCTGGCCATTGTCGATGGAGGCGTGAAGCGGCTGATTTTGGACTGCAGCAGGCTCACCGCGGTGTCGAGCGTCGGGCTCGGTGCCATCATTCGGCTTCACGCGCGGGCAGCCAGGCTTGGCGGCGACGTCAAGTTGGCGGGAGTCCAGGGCGGGCCCATGCAGGTGATGCGCGTGATGCGGCTCGATCGCGTCTTTGGGATCTATGCGACCGTTGATCGGGCTCGCCTCGCATTTCAACCACCCGAGGGCCGCTGAGGCGAATTGACCGTTTGGCTGCGCCAATCGGGGGATGAAACGCCCCTCAAGGGCAGTAGGGTGGCATGGTGCCCATGAGCTTGAGGGAGTGTGTTGTATGTCAAACGTGTCGGTGGGCCGGCCCTGGCCGGACATGATCACCTGGCCGGGTGGTCCTTCGACGAGGGGGGCCGTCTCGACGACGGATCTGCTGGCAGTGCTCGCCGCCTGGGGCGCGTGTCAGGGCTGCGTCGAGGCCTTCACAGGCGACGGCTTCGTCCGCGCCGACGAGATTCTGCGGCTGCTGCTGAGTGACTGGTCGTGAGTTTCTGCCGGTGAGACCAGCCCGATGGACACGTGCGATGCTGCTCGGCACCGCCATTCTGTCTGGCAGTGCATCGGCGATCGATCCCTGCGGCGCGGATCTCGACGGCGGTGGTCGCGTTGACACTGACGATCTGCTGACGCTGCTTGAACAGTGGGAGCTTGACACGTGGTGCGCAGCTGCGGACGTGAACCGAGATCGTGTGGTGGGTGTGGACGATCTTCTGATGCTGGTGGAGCAATGGGGCTCGTGCGAGAGCGATTGGGCGACCCACTTCGTTGTGGACGAGGGCATCCGCGTGATGAGCGCGGCGGAGCCGGCAGCGGGCGTGTCGCCGGATGGCCTCGTCTACCTGTATTACAGAGACAAGACGAGTTCGCCCGGGCAGCGGATGGTGTCGGTCTCGCAGGACGGCTTGACCTTTCCGGACGGGGTTCCAGAGACGACCCACGAGCACGACTCTCGCGCTACGTTGCTTCCGGACGGAACGTGGCGGATGTATCTGTGGAATCCGGACGACGAAGTGATGCGCAGTTCGTCGTCTGTCGATGGCGTGAGATACATCATGGACGAAGGTGTGCGATACAGCCTGCAGCCGGAGGACGAGGGCACCATGGGGATCTACCGGGCGTTTTCAGACGCCGAGGGCCGTGTGGTGCTCCTCTACATCGGCGCCATGTGGGGGCTCAACAATGTTCGACGCGCCGTGTCGTACGACGGGGGCTGGACTTTCACCTTTGATCACGGAGATGTGCTCGGCGATGCCGGCGACGGCGGCACCAACAACTCGTGGGTGGACCAGTTCCCGACACGGCTGCCGGGATGCCGTATCCGGCTCTTTGTCATGCGAGATGGGCGGATCGGATCGTTTCTCTCCAATGGCGATCAGTCGGTGTTCACCATGGAAGCGGAGATGATCCTCGAGCCGGAAGACGTCGCCGGACTGGCGGTTCGCTCGCTTCACGATCCAGCGGTCGTGCAACTGCCCGATGGGCGCTGGCGTATGTACCTGTGCGCCTTTGTCGATAACGATCCACAGGGCCCGGGTGGCGATGACTACGAGTGCCTGATCAGCGCGACTGCAGCGCCCTGACTTCCTGACCCCCGGGGCACTCCCAAAAAGATGCAGGGCGATGGCCTGCGTCGTGGCAGGCCATCGCCCATGCGAAGGGAAAGGGGGACAGTTGGCTCAGGATCCGAAGTCGCCGAGCACCCTCATGAGGTCGCCCACGTCGACTGATCCAGAGAGATCCAGGTCGTAGTAGGTGTTGGAGCTGTTCCACATGCTCACGAGTTCCAACAGGTCGCTGATGTCGACGCTTCCGCTCTCATCGAAGTCTGCCGCGGCGCGAAGCTGGCCATCGCCCGGGGCGGCGGTGCCGTCGGTCGCATTCACGTCGACCTCGCTGTGCACGGTGGCATCGACCATGTCGATGCCGAACACGAGGTTGGCATTCTTGGACTCCAGCGCCGTCTCGTGGGCTGCAATCGTCTCCGTGGCGGTGGCGATTTCGATGGCTTCCTCGAATGAGATCGTCGCCTCATCGAGTCGCGCCATGACCCCAGCGATGTGATGGACCTGGCTGGGCCCAGGCTCGAAGGTCTGTACGCCGAGTACCTGGCTGGTTTCCGCAGCGATGCGGACCTCATGGAGCATGGATGTGCTCTGGTCCCAGGCGAGGGCCACGATGTCCACGAGCGTGCCTTGGGGTTGAGCTTCCATCTTGAAGACGACTCCGCCATTTGACGCGTTGACTGCAGCGTCGTATGCCGCGCCGTACTGCGAGGCAGCAGCGGTGGTGTCATCGTCATCGCAGTCATCGTCATCGGAGTCGTCGTCGTCGGAGTCGTCGTCATCGGAGTCGTCGTCATCGGAGTCGTCGTCATCGGAGTCGTCGTC
>CAZSSV010000024.1:0-1603 GCA_964609425.1 uncultured Isosphaeraceae bacterium
CGAGGCAGCGGCCGCGTCCTGGACGCTGCCTGCGGACCGCTTCCCATTGCGGTTCGATGTCGCTGAGATCCTCTTTGCCACATCCGGGGCCACCCAGTCCACCACAACACAGTGGAGCATCGAAATCTGGGAGGGCACACCGGCCAACGGCACCATGCTCGCCAGCTTTGCGTCTGATGACCTGATTCTCCCCCACTTGACCATGCCGCCCGGAACGTCGGGGACGATCATTCAGTTTCAGATCGACCCCGAAGACCCGGATCAAATCTACATCAATGACAACGGAACCCATGCGTACACCGTTGCGTTTCGCATTGTGCATCACAATCAGCCGGGAAATCCGTGCATCTCGTCCCCGCCGACATCGGCCAATGCGTTTCCGACGACCGACACCAGTGGTCTTCAGACGCCGTCTGGCAACTGGATCGACATGGTGACAGGTTCGTTCTGCGTGTGTGGCGAGGGATGGACGACGTTTCAGCAGCTCCCGGGCATCTGCACGCCGAGCGGTGACTGGGTGCTCCGGTCCTACTACACACCCTTCGGTTGTGAACCTGCCAGCGGCGCCTGTTGTTACACGGATGGTTCGTGCGACGTGGCAGGTGAGGACGCGTGTCTGATCGAGGGCGGATCGTGGCAGGGTGACGGCTCGGATTGCGGCAGCGTCGAGTGCCCCCAGCCGCAGGGGGCATGCTGCCTCGAGGCGAGCGGCAACTGCGTGGACTCCGAGGCCGACGTATGCGCCGCATTCGGAGGTGTCTGGCACCTCGGTGAGGACTGCGCGACCTACGTGTGTTTCCCGATCGGTGCCTGTTGCCTGCCCGATGGAGTGTGTATTGACCAACAGTCCCCTGAAGACTGTGATGCGTCCACCGGCGTGTTTCAGGGCGATGGCACCGTCTGCGATTCAACCGATTGCCCCGCGCCCACCAGTTGGTGCTGCACCAATGGCGGGAATGACTGCTTCGTGCTGGAAGAGGCGGATTGCGGGCTGTTTGGCGGCCAGTGGGGGCCACCGGGTGCGAGTTGCGACGATGCGGACGCGTGCGAATCAGGAGCCCCATGCCCAGCCGATGTGGACGGCTCGGGTGAGGTCGGCGTGGACGACCTCCTTCAGGTGCTCGGAGACTGGGGGCTGGAAGGCGAGTCGGCTTCAGACGTCAACGGCGATCTGATCGTCAACGTGGACGACCTCTTGATGGTGATTTCGGCGTGGGGTCCATGCTGATCACATCGATCGGGCAGGCACCATGCCGTGGTGTGACCTGAGACGCCAGCTCAGGCTCGGCGGCGGCGACGTCGAAGGCCGGCCCCAGCAAGCAAGGCCAGTGTGGCCGGGGCCGGAATGATGGTCGTGACGAGCGCGTCGATCGCGATGACGTCGTCGGTGAACCCGAACGTCTGCTCAACCTGCCAGCCGGAGGAGCCGCTGAACGTGATCAGTTGAAGGACGTCGTCGCTCATGTCGTGCAGACCCAGATCATTGAACTGCAGATAAGCGCTCTGCCCGATTGAAAGGTCGGTCATCGACATCGCTTCGTATGAGATGTCGGCCTGCCACTGAAAGGCGCCGGCACCGACGAGCAGGTCGCCGCCTCCTGGG
>CAZSSV010000024.1:1613-2952 GCA_964609425.1 uncultured Isosphaeraceae bacterium
GCCGGCGTCCAGGTTGACCATCGTGGTGTCGATGCCCTCCCAGACGAGTTGGCATCCGAGAACGGATGTGGGCGGTGTGCCGGGGGCCGAGCCATCAAGACCGTCAAACAGGTTGATGAGCGAGAGGCCCTGAGCGGTCTCGGCGAGCATGACTGAGAGGTGTCCCCTGGTCTCAATGCCGGCAGCCACCAGGGTGTTCTGGATGTCGCCCAGATCCTCGCTGGTGATGACCGAGCCGCCCTCCGCGAAAAGCCCCGGGATGGACCCGGCAGCCAGGTCAATGGTCTGTCCGTTGAGGGTCACGCTCAATGCTGGGTTGACCGCCATGGCAGGGGCGGCGAGCAGCAGCGGCGCGGCGAAGCAGGCCAGCAGCACCGAGGCTGTGGGAGATTTTTCGAGACATGACACCCGGTTCACGCTGCGTGAGTCCTTTCTCTCTCCGCGGAACCTGCTGCTGCAGCAGTGTTTGCGGAGTTTCGGGGCCCCAGCATACGATCCCGGGGACCCGCTTCCCAGGATGGATGCGCGAAGATTCCTCAATGGATCCCTCAAAAGTGAGAATTGAGGGGGTCTGGCGTGGCTGGACCGAACATTTCTGCAGCAGGGGACTACAGCAGGGGGCTCAGGAGGCCGGCGAGATTATGGGTCAGTCGGCCTGGAATGCTCTGGTGAATCCACGTTCTGGTGTCCACCGGCGTGCAGTCGTTGATGTAGGACTTCTGAAGGAAACGCAGGGAACTGGCGAACTCGGAGCACCAGCCAAAGAGGCTGACCTCGAAATTCAGTTCAAGGCTCCGCCGGTCGAGGTTGGCCGAGCCGATCATGAAGAGCGATCGGTCGATCGTCATCGTCTTTGCGTGCAGGAGACCGGCTTGGAATTCCTGAATCTCGACGCCGGCCTCGATGAGGCGGGCGTAGTGGCTGCGGCTGGCAAGCCCGACGAGGAACGAATCGTTCCGGGCCGGAACGATGAGCGTCGTCTTCACGCCTCGCAGGGCTGCCGTCCGAAGGGCCGATTCCGTTGCAGAGTCTGGAACGTAGTAAGGCGTTGTCAGAATCAGTTCGTCGCGTGCGGCGTGGAAGCACGCCTGGAGCATCTGCATCAGCGACTCGTTGTTGAAGTTTGGGCCGGTTCCGATGATCTGGCACGACGCCGTGCCCGGCGCCGATTGGATCGGAGCCTCGAGCAGGCTGTGATTGGACTCGTTGGTGGCCAGTTGCCAGTCTTCGAGAAAGAGGCGTTGAAGGTCTCGGACTGCCGGGCCACGAAGTTGAGCCATACAGTCCACCCACGGCGCGTATCGCGCCTTTGGCGCGAAGGCTGGTGAGGCGATGTTGC
>CAZSSV010000024.1:2962-3734 GCA_964609425.1 uncultured Isosphaeraceae bacterium
GAGTAGAATCTTCTGGTCGAATTGATAGATTTTGCGGTGGTTTCGAAGGTCGATACGAGAGAACATGACCCGGAAGACGCGGGCAGGAAGCATTTCCGCGACCTGAACGCCGCCCGCCTCCATGCGTCGCCGCAGTGGAGACTTCAGAAACGCGCGCGAGCCGACCGAGTCCACCTGGAGCCGTGTGGTGACCCCTCGGCCGGCTGCCCTCAGCAGCGCTTCACCGATGTGCGCTCCGACGTCGTCTTCGAGGTAAATGTACGTCAGCACATGAACGGTTTCAGTCGCCGCGTCGATGTCGCGGACGAACTCGTCTACGAAGGCCTGTGGGGTGCGAGCGAGTTGAAGGATGTTGCCGCCGAGCGTGTCCGACTCGCTGACGGCGCTGGCGAGCGAGAAGACGCGGTCATATGGCGAAGGAATGTCCGGCTGCATCCGCGCGAGCAGGTCGGCGCGACTGGCCTCCGCGTCGATGCACTCTGAGTGGACATGGGCGTGGCGTCGCCTGCGCATACCGGCAATGCGGGGGCCGCCCAGGAACATGTAGGCAATCGCGCCGATGAATGGAGCCAGCACGATGAACACGATCCACGCCAGGCGCGCATCGCTCGTACCCGTCTGGCGCAGGAGCAGGATGGACACCAGCCAGACGATCAGTGTGATGTGGGCGATCAGGGTGACGGTTGGCCAGAGCACGTTTGAGTCTCCTGGCTGCGGTCAGACTGGGTGCATCATCGGCCGACGACGTGGGACGCCATGGTCAAATCGAGCT
>CAZSSV010000024.1:3744-16062 GCA_964609425.1 uncultured Isosphaeraceae bacterium
GTGCGTGCGGTATCCCGAATCCAGGCGGACGAGTTTGCGGTCGGCCAGCGTTTCCAGAGGTGTCTCTTCGCCGGGTGGCGATCCCCAGACGATGCGCGTTCCCATCGTGGTCTGCAGTGCAAGCTTGCCGGTCCGGTTGAACTCCGCGACATCGATGGCCGCGATCTGGCCGGCCCATGGCTGGCCGCGGAGCAGCCGATGCAGTTCAAGGGCGGCCTTCATGTCGTCTCCGGGCCAGTGCCGCTGGGCGCGACTGGGGCGATTCTCGGCGGGGGACCGAATGGCGATGACATGCGTGCCGGCCTCCATCTGAATGCCATCGGGCAGGGGCTGCCCGTGTGGCCCGATGACGACCTCCCCGAACGCGTCCTGAACGGTGGCAACGGGCTGAAGGAATGTGGCCTCCACTTCGATGTCACCCGATGCGGTGCGTTGGACTCGCCGCACGGACTGGAACCACCCCGATCGGTTCAGCGCATCATGGATGCCCATCAACTGCCCCTGATCCAGTGAGGGGCCCTGGACCTGTCGGCTCGCGACGCGGCCCAGGTGCGCGACGACGGAGTTCCCGACCCACGAGGGCGTGTTCAGGAAGCGAATCTCGCCGGGCGGCGGGGCGGACTCGGCCACCGTGGCGCGAAGCGTGGGTCGCCACCAGCACCGCGGCGAAGACGGTCAGGACTGCCCAGCCGCCGGCATCACCCTTCAGGTGGCGACCCACAACTCGCATCCGACCCCCGTCCCTGGTCGCGGCTTTCTTCTTCCTGCCCTTGGTGGATCCTGCCATGGCGCACCAGCGTCTCCGGGCGGCACGATGCCGCATGGTGCTCTATCGGTCGATTGGAGGGGCTTTCAGCACCCCCGGCGGCCAATCACCGCAGGGCGGCCCGGACCAGGCGATCGCAGAGCCGGGGCATGGGCCACCCCGCGGCCTTGGCGGCCATGGGCAACAGCGAATGGTCGGTGAAGCCAGGCATCGTGTTGACTTCCAGCATCCATGGACGGGTGTCGTCGAGCATGAAGTCCACGCGGGCCAGTGCCGTGACGTGTGCCGCATGGCAGAGGCGGCTGGCGCGGTCTTGAAGGTCGCCGAGGACCGCTGGCGAGAGGTCTTCCGGCTGGACGACGTATCTGGTGTCGTCCCGCACATACTTGGCGTCGTAGTCATAAAAGGGTGTGGCCGGAATGATCTCCACGATCGGCATGGGTGCCCCATCCACCATGCCGACGGTCAACTCGCGGCCATGAACGCGTCGCTCCACCAGCGCCGCCCCCCTGGCCGCGATCAGCGCCGATGCGGCGACGGCTGCTTCGGCCTCTGTGCGGCACATGGCCAGGCCCAGGCTGGAGCCCTCGGCCACCGGCTTGACCACCAGCGGGGGTTCGATGCGCACCCTGCTGCATTCTGTGAGAACTGTCCACGGAGGCGTGTCGATACCAATGCGTGATGCGAGTGTCTTGAGCGCGTGTTTGTCCATGCAGCATGCTGCAGCATCGGACCCGGCCCCGACAAAGGGCCGGCCGTCGGCTTCGAGCAGCCGCTGCAGCGGGCCGCCCTCGCCCCATGGGCCGTGAAGGACCGGCACCAGGACATCGCCGGGGAGACCCGCCAGGCCCTGTTGGTCTGGCACGTCAATCACGATCTCACGCACCGTCCAACCTGCTGATCGCAGCGCCGCGGCGAAGGCGGTCCCAGACGCGATGCTGACGGCCCGCTCGCCGTCCGGGCCTCCCATCAGGACCGATGCGACTGGGCCGCTCACGCCGGATTCCTCGCCCACACGACGACTTCGGGCTGCAGCGTGACGCCGCAGTGGCTGCGGACGCTTGAGCGAACCTCGTCCATGAGCCTGCGAACATCCGTGGCACTGGCGCCGGGGGTGGTGATGATGAAGTTGGCGTGGTGTGGACTGACACTGGCCCCGCCCACGGCATGCCCCTTGAGACCCGCCTGGTCGATGAGCGCTCCCGCCGACAGCGCCCCGTCCGGCGGGTTGCGGAAGGTACAACCGGCGCTGTGGTCCGCCATGGGCTGCGTGGATCCCTTCTGCTGGAAGATCTTCATGACCCGGTCGCGGACGCGGATGGGGTCGTCCTCCGTGAGTTCAATGGTGCTCTCGAGCACGATGCCCGCTGGCAGATCGCTGCCCCGGTAGCGGAATCCGAGGTCCGCCGCGGCAAGCACCCGGACGTCTCCATCCAGCGAGAGGTGGGTGAGCGTCCTGAGGCAGCCGCTCATGTCGCCCCATACGCCACCGGCGTTCATTCGGACGGCTCCACCCACCGTGCCGGGGATGCCCGCCATCATCTCGAATCCTGCGAGCCCTCGGCGCTTGGTGTCCTGCACGAGGCGAAACAGGTCAGCACCCGCCCCGACGCAAGCCGCCGTGATTCCGCCATGCGCGGTGTATCGAACCTGCCGGAAGGGTGGGGCGTCCAGTTTCACGACGACGCCCCCCACGCCGCTGTCGTCCACCAGCAGATTGGCCCCGCCGCCGAGGACGCGAACTTCCACATCGTCGCGGCGGCAGCGGCGGACAAGTTCCACCAGCGCATCGGTCGTGTGGGGCGAAACAAGCAGATCGGCTCTGCCCCCGATGCCGTACCACGTCATGGCGCCGATCGGGGCGTCGAGTGAGACATCCACATCGAGATCGCCCAGGAGCGATGACCGCGAGCCGCTCATGTCGACCGCTCCATGAAGTCTCTGGCGATGGTCCACACGGGACCGGCACCCATGACGACCAGCAGGTCGCCACCTTCCAGGTGGGCTTCGAGGTTGGCGACGATGCGGTCAAAGTCGGCATCGTGCCAGGCCTCGACACCACGCTGTCGGACACGCTCGACCAGGTCCTCGGCGCACACTTTCTTCCGCTCAGCGGCGGAATCTCGTACGAAGTAGATGTCGGGAACGATGACCTCGTCCGCGGCGGAGAAGGACTCTGCAAACTGGTCGAGGAGAAAGCGCGTGCGGCTGTGCTGGTGTGGCTGGAAGACACAGACCAGCCTCCGGGGGTCCTCTGCGGCTCGAAGCGATCGGAGCGTCTTCTCGATCTCCGTCGGGTGGTGACCATAGTCCGTGTACACGGTGACGTCACCGCCGGCGAGCGTGCGCACGCCGAGCCGCTCCATGCGGCGGTCCACCCCTCGAAACCGTGCGATCGCGTCCGCCGCATCGTCCCACTCGGTGCCGAGTTGGTGCGCCAGAATGACGGCCGCCGCCGCGTTGAGGGCGTTGTGGGCTCCCGGCATGGTGTTGGTCCACTGTGTGACCCACATGCCTTCCCGCAGGATGCCGGCGCGCCGCACTGCGGCGTCCCATACCACCTGGTAGTCCGCCTCGGGGTGGAAGCCAAATGTGCTGACGTGGCACTCGAGCGGGGGCGTGATGCCGCCGCGCCGGGCACCATCGTGGGCGATCAACAGCGAACCACCTTCGTCAGCGGGAGGGAGCAGGGCGGCAAAGCCGCCAAAGGCGTCTACGATTTCCTCAAGGCCTTCGTAGATGTCGAGGTGATCCTCTTCGACATTGTTGATCAGACCGATGGTGGGGCGGTGGTGGTGGAACGAGCGATTGAATTCACACGCCTCCGTAATCAGGATGCCGCCTTCGCCCGCATGTGGGCCGTGAGGGATGGTTGATGCGCCGAGCCTGCTGCCGCCCCCGATCTGATCGCAGTGGGCACCGATGATGAAGCCGGGGTCGAGTTCGGTGTCGATGAGAATCCACGCGAGCATGGCAGCCGTGGTGCTCTTGCCGTGCGTTCCGGCGATGCTGACGCCCAGCCGATCCTGCTGGACCAGTCCCAGTGCCGTGGCATAGTGGATGCATGGGACGCCTCGAGCGGCTGCGGCCGCCCACTCCGGATGGTCTGCCGCAACGGCAGCAGATGCGATGACGAGATCGACGTCGCCGGGAACCGCCCCGCCGCCGATTCCAACATCGAAGCCGTCTCGGGCCAGGGACCGGGTGATGTCGGAGGCCGCCGCGTCTGACCCGCCAACTGCAAGACCGCGGGCCTGAAGCATGCGGGCCAGTCCGGACATGCCGCACCCGCCGATGCCGATCATCCAGACGGTCCCTCCAGGGTTGGGGAGACCCACGTGGGCAGGTACGGGCTGGCCCTCGGTCGGCATCGGCGAAGTCTATGCGGCCGGCGGCCGGCGCGGGTCCAGCTGCTTGCGCAGGTATCCTCCGCACATGAGCCAGCGCGATCTTCACGATGTCGTCCACGCCCAGATTCTCGTCGTCGATGACGAGGCAGACCACGCAGACACGATGGCCGAAGCGCTGCGGCGACTTGGCCACGTGTGCACCATCGTGACCTCGGCCGGACAGGCCGAGGAGGAACTCAAGTACGGCAACTTTGATGTGGTCGTGACCGACCTCTCCATGGAAACTGAAGAGGCGGGACTGACGGTGCTCTCGCTGACCCGCGAGCATCAGCCCGAAGCCGAAGCCATCATGGTCACTGCTCACGGAGACATCGCGACCGCCAAGGCGGCCCTCCAGGGCGGCGCCTACGACTTCATCGAGAAACCGCTCGATCTCGAAGTCTTCCGAAATCTGGTTCAACGCGCGGTCGAGACCGTGCGTCTGCGAAACGCCAATGTACGGCTGCAGGATCGTGTCGAAGCCGCGTGGGGGTTTGAGGGCATCATCGGGGAGTCACCGGCGATTCGAAAGGTCATTTCGACCATTCGACAGGTTGGGCCAAGCACGATTCCCGTGCTCATCACGGGGGAGTCCGGGACTGGCAAGGAGTTGGTCGCCCAGGCCGTGCACAATCAGTCAAAGCGATCAGGCAAGCGGTACGTCACGTTCAATTGTGCCGGCCAGAGTGAGAGCCTGCTCGAAGACCAGTTGTTCGGGCACTCCCGGGGTGCCTTCACCGGCGCTGACAAGGACCGAGAAGGCGTGTTTGAGTATGCCGACAAGGGCACGCTCTTTCTGGACGAGATTGGGGACATGCCTCTCACCATGCAGTCGAAGCTGCTTCGAGTGCTTGAGAGCGGGGAGGTTGTTCGACTGGGCACCAATGCGGCTCAGCACGTGGACGTTCGCTTCGTCAGCGCGACCAATCGGGATCTGCGAAATCTCACTGACGAGAACGGGTTTCGGGAGGACCTGTACTTCAGAATCAACGGGGCCGAGATCCACCTGCCGGCGCTGCGGGAACGCCGCGAAGACATTCCGCTGTTGATCAATCACGCTGCGGGACGGTTCGCGGCTGAGCTGGAGCGTCCGGCACCCGACTTCACGGAACCGGCCATGATGCGGCTCCTTTCCTACAACTGGCCGGGAAACGTGCGACAACTCTTCAACGTTGTCCAGCGCATGATTGTCATGACCGAAGGCTCACGAATCGACGTGGGCAATGTGCCCGATGACATCAGGCTCCACGAAGACGACGAGCACCTGCATCTTGGAAGCCTTGCCGGTGTCGGATTGGATCGCCTTGAAAAGGAGGCGATTCGACAAACGCTCGTGATGACGGGGTCCAACCGCGAGCAGGCGGCCGAGATCCTGGGGATCGGCGAGCGGACGCTCTATCGAAAGCTCAAGGAGTATGGTCTGAAGTAGGCTCGCCGGCAAAGTCGGTGAAGATCACGCTCTTGCAGGTCAGACTTCCCTCAGCCTTGGCGAGTTCCGTGGAGGGGACCGTCAACAGCCGGAACCCTCTGGATTCGAGCCGGTCGGCGGTGCGTGGAAACTGAGATGGAAACAACAGGGTGTCGCCGATTCGGATGGCATTGCCGGCAAACGGTTCGTCCGGGTGGGTTTCGACGATGTCGCGGTTGCCGAAGTGCGTGATGTCCACCCAGCCCGGATTGGCGAGGATCGTTCCGTCACCGATGTAGGTCGCCGCGGTCTTGAGGTGCAGCGCGCCGGGGACCGGGACACTCTGAACGGTGTAGCCGTGTGGTTCCAGCAGCGTCCTGAGTTGCTCAATGCCCTCGTCATTGGTTCGCGTGGACCGCCCGACAAAAATCGTTCGGTCCACCTGCATGACGTCCCCCCCTTCGAGTGTTCCGGGCGATTGGATCGCCGCGATGGGGCGGTACTGGGAGACGGTCTGCACGGCCGAGTCCACTTCACCGCGTCGTGAGGCGGCACCCGGTCGCGTGAGGACTGCGAGCTCATCGACGACGACCAGAATGTCTTCGACAAACACGGCGTCCGGGTGCAGGTGCAGTGGGTCCAGATCGATCACCCGCACGCCCAACGATCGGAGGGCCTTGGTGTAGGCGGCGTGTTGACTGGTCGCCTCCATGTGGCAGATTGGCACCCGGTCCATGTGCGTCAATTCGCATGCTTGGATGGATTTGCTGACCGGGCGTGTGAGGGCGAGCATCATGGGTGGCATGGTACACATCCACGCAACGCTGCCCGGAACCCCTTCGTTGGTGGCGCACGACGACCGATTTGCTGAGATACTGACGGGCGTGAATCACCAGAAACTGATTGTTGCGGTCGTGCTTGCACTCGTTCCACAGGGCTTCGGGCAGTCATCGCGAAGCGTTTTGACCGACCGGCCCGAACCACTGTCGATGTCGCTTCCCGTCGAAGACGACGCCTTCTTGTTTTCGGTGTTCGGAGATCGAACGGGCGGACCACCCGAGGGCATCGAGGTGTTGCGGCAGGCGGTGCGCGATACAAACCTGATCGATCCGGATCTGGTGATGACCGTCGGCGACCTCGTCCAGGGATACAACACGAGACCTGCGTGGATGACTCAGATGACGGAGTTTCGCGGTGTGATGTCGGAGCTGGACTGTCCCTGGTTTCCGGTGGCGGGCAACCACGACGTCTACTGGCGTGGTCCGGGCCGGCCCCCGGATGAGCATGAGGGCGACTACGAGGCGTTTTTCGGGCCGCTCTGGTACGCCTTTGATCACAAGGGGTGCCGCTTCATTGTGCTGTACACAGATGAGGGGAACCCGCAGACCGGCGAGCGGACGTTCTCAAAGCCGGCCTCCCAGCGGATGAGTGGGGCCCAGCGAGCATTTCTTGCAGAAGCGCTTGCGACGAGCAGTGACAAGCGACATGTCTTCGTCTTCTGCCATCACCCCAGGTGGCGTGGGGGCGGGTACGGCGATGACTGGGAGACGGTGCACGAGATGCTCGTCGCGGCCGGCAACGTGTCCGCGGTCTTTGCGGGGCATGTCCATCAATTGCAATCCGATGGAGTTCGCGACGGCATCGAGTATCTGACGCTCGCCACGGTCGGCGGGCATCTGGCCGACTCGAATGCCGCGGCCGGCCATCTGGACCACGTGCTGCACGTCATGGTTCGCGACGCCGGAATCGCCATGGCGGCCGTGCCGGTTGGAGATGTGATCGATCCAAGGGGCATGACGGCCGGGCACAACACCCGCGCCGAGGTACTGATGCGATCGGCACCCAGCTTTCCGCCCATCCATGTTGCTGCCGATGGCGCCTACAGCGGGCGTGCAGACGTCGTCTTGACCAACCCGTCCGAGGTTCCTGTGACGTGGAGCGTGCAGACACTCACCGGCGATGCCCGTTGGAGGATTCGCCCCGACCACCTGCACGAGACGATCGAACCCGGCGCATCGGTCACAGTTCCGTTTGAACTCTCTCACAGTGGGCCTCTGGACGCGGCGTGGGCGCCGCCAAGGCTCGAGTCTCGCGTGGCGTTTCGGGACGACGCCGGGTCCTGGCGAATGACGGGGCTTGGGTCCGAGACGATCTGCATGGCGACCAACCTTCCCGCGGCCGAAGGCTCAGGCGTGTTGTCACTGGATGGCGGCAGTTCCTCGGCTCGCGTTCCTTCTGAGGCGATCCCGCTGGCAGACGGTCCCTTCACGATCGAGACGTGGGTGCGGCCGACGAACCTGGCAGGGCGGCGGGGCCTGCTCGCCAAGACCGAGTCGTCCGAGTACGGCATCTTCGCGTCGGACTGGATGCCGACGTTCTACCTGCACGTGGATGGCGCATATACCGAGGTGATGTCGAACAGCCCATTGGATGCCGACGTGTGGCAGCACGTAGCCGGGGTCTTTGATGGGGCAGAGATCAGGTTGTACGTGGACGGCATGCTGGTTGGCCGGGCGGATGCCCGTGGAACGCGCACCCGAAACACCCATCCACTGGTCGTCGGAGGCGATGTTGACGGGCAGGGGCGGTCCATTTCCTGCATCGACGGGTCCATGGATGATGTGCGGCTCTCAACAGTGGCGCGATACGCGGGAGATGCGGTCGAGCCGCCGACGTCGATGGTGGCAGACGACGATACGCGCCTGCTTCTTCGCTTTGACGCGGTGCTGGGCCCGTTTGCCGCGGATCGATCGGGCCGCGAGGCGCATGCCACGCTGACCCGGGGTGCCAGGGTGCGTGAGGGCGTCAGTCGAGACTGACAAATCCGGTGTCGGCATCGACGCTGACCAGGCGGCTTGAGTCACCGAAGTCGACCTGCAGCGTCCGGGCCGGACCTCCCGGAGTCTCAAGGCCCCCCAGCGGATCGAACACAATCAACGATCCCCCCGGACGGACCATGGCGCCAATCCCGAACGACGCCCGCCCTTCACCGCATCTGACAGCGAGTGTCCGCCCGGGATCGCCATCATCGACGCGATCGATCAGGGGAATGGTCGGCACATCGGCATCGACGATGCGCCAGCCCTGCTCGTCGGAGTCGATCGAGACCGCGACCCGAAGATCGGGCCGGCTGAGCGCCAGCATCTGCGCGTGTTCGAGATCCGAAGCAAGGAGGCGGGCCGTTGCATCGGCGGTGACGCTGTCACCGCGGACGGCCATCGGCATGATCAAGGCACCAACCAACGCCAGTACGGCGACGACGAGCATCAACTCGAGCAGCGAGAGGCCTCGGCGCATCACGGGCTCCTCCCATCATCAGCGGCTGCCAGTGCGGCGGCTTCCCATGCCCCGATGTCCCCTCCACACCGCGTCATGGTCAGTTCCACGGGTACAGGGCGTTCGACCCACCACCCATCGACGGGGGATGTGATGGTCGTGTCTCGTGGCCGAGCCAGCAGTTCGGTCAGACGCTGAATCATCTCGTGCCGTCCGATCGGGTCGAGACCTCCATCGTGCAGGTCCATCAGGTCGAGCCTGTCGACCAACTCAGCCAGGGGCTGGAGACCTCGGCCGGATTGGGTCCGGTGATCGAAGTACAGCCGTGCACCCCGTCGAAGGCTCACGGCGCGTCCTGCGACCCGGCCCAGGAGTGTCGATCGGTTGATGTCGATTTCCGCGGCCGGCGCCTCGATGACGGCTTGAATCAGACTGCGGCGTTCAATCTCCCACACCTGCTCGGTGGTGCCGGTCGGCGCCGTGAGCAGGATGTGCTGGGGATTCGACCACGCCATATGTCGCTGTCGCCAGGCACCCCAGTGTGGTCCCTCATCCTGGCGGGCACCGATGACGGCTTCCTCGATCAGGACGTCACCGGCCACGACGATTCTGAGTGTGACGCCTTCGGCGACCTCAATGGCGCTGTGGGGTTTCATTTCGAATGCACCGGCGATTCGGACGGTGCAGTCCTGGTCCACAGTGATCCGCGCGTGGCGAGCGATCATCAGATCGCCCGTGATTGTTCGATCGCCGCGTAGCACGACGGCGTCGTGCGGGTCGATGTGTACGTCGATCGGGTCATCGTCGTTGTCGAGGGTCGGCGGGAGTGTGCATCCGTCAAGACCGATCGTTCCGAGGAGCGTGGGAAGTGCCGTGGGGGCCGCGTCGCCACCGGAACTCCACCCCCGATTGTGATTCACGTGCATCTGAAGCTGGCCGTTGCGGACATCACGCTGCGTTCTGCCCGACAGAGAGATGCTGCCCATGGATGCCAGCACGCGGGCGCCGCGTCCAGAGTCGTTCCATGACTGCACGCGAGACTGCCCGCCAATGGCAAGATGATCGGTCGCGTACATGGCGTATCCCGAGAGGTCGGCCGCAGAGTCCTGGTCGAAGGGGTGTACGGTGGCCAGCCCCCCGGCCGTCTGCGTCATGCCACCGATGGCAGATGTGGCCTCGATGCGGACGAGATTGGTCGAGTCGGTCGGAGGGGCCCCGGTGTATTCGTCGAGAATGCGAACATCGACGGTTCCCGCCTCCATCACATGGCCTCGGATGATCCATCCGTCATCGTGCGCACTTCGCCAGGGCGCTTCAGACTCGAGAACGGCGACGGTCATCTCCAACGCACTCTGGGCCGATGCGCGGGCCGCCGATGCGCGCGAGGCATTGGAAGCAACCAGCGCGGAGTTGTCTTGAGACGCGAGCCATCCGAGGACCAGGGTCATGGCCGTCGCCATGGCAACCAGAACCATCAGCAACGCGGCACCGCGGCGTGCATGAACGGCGGAGTGTTTCACGGAGCGTTCTCCGAAGGTGGGTCGTGCATGCGAATCGAGTCGCCCAGGCTGTGCTGAAACGAGTTGTCCGCGACCGCGAGCGTGAAATGTGCCTCGACTGTGCGCTGGTCCATGGCAGCGGCGCGGCGAGCATGATCGGACGGTCCGTCGGGCCCCCGGAAGGCCCACACGGGGACGCCATGCAGGAGGTCAAGCGACCCCGATTGAATGGACGCGATCAGTTGCAACTGTCGGAGTTGATCCCACCAGTCCACGCTTGTTGGGTTGGAGTAGGGGGCGTCCAGGACTGCGTGCGGGTCTGTGACCCAGGTGACCTGCACGCGTTGCTCGGCAGCATCGTGCCGCACCCAACGCACTTCCGTGGCGTCGATGGCGTCGTCACCGTCCGCATCTTCGAGCCAGAGCACGAGTTGGGAAGGCTCACAGTCAAGCAGGCAGCGGCATCGCGTGACATATGACGACAGCCGCGCCTGCGAAAGCCCGGCCCGAAGGGTGGAACTTCGCGTGTCATGGTGGGCGATCATGCTTGATGTCAAGGACGACATCATCGCCGTGACACCCGCGCCGACCATGCCGGTCACGGCGACCGCAAGGAGAACTTCCAGAAGCGTCATGCCGCGGCGAGCCTTGTTCATGGCGAGCCTTCCGCCAGCGTCTGGGGGAGTGGGAGAAAGCGATTGAGTCGGTGAATCGAGCGATCGTCCGTGTCCCTGGCTTCGATCGAGACGTCCACGCCGGAGATGGCTGCGCCCAGCGGCGGGGGCACAAAGTGGAGCCGTCGCTCCACGTCAACCTGAAGCGAAAACGACTGATACCCGTCCGGAAGCAGTGGCAGCAGGGGATCACGACCGGCTCTGACGCCTCCGGGGGCTTCGGCGTGACCGTCCCAGCCCCCGCTCGAGACTGGCTCTGTGAAGTGCCGGAACCAGGCATCGTTGTCCGTGAACCCCTCGGGGCTGATGCCCGTGATTCGGGCCATCAACATGTCGGAGGCCAGGGTGGCGGAGACGCCGCGGCGAGCGGCCTCGCTCTGAGAGGCACCTGCTGATACGGCAGACATGACCGCGGTGACGACGATGACCAGCACCGCAGATGCGAGCAGTGCCTCAAGCAGTGTGAGGCCACGACGGGCACCGGGTGTGGGGGCCGGTTTCGGGGCGGGGCAGTCCATCACCCAAAGGTCGGATGCACCGGTCCCTGATCCCAGCGAAAGTGCGCGCTGGCCTGCCTCCGGGGGGATGGATTCGTCACAATCGGCACAGACGGATCCTGGCCCGGGCTCGCTGGGGGCACGCCGGGGGCAGGTCGGGGATACTGCACCCATGCCGTACAGGCTCTTCTGGTACACCACGATCGACCTGCTTCGCGTCATCGGCTTCGCGGCCGCGGTGCTTGCCGTCGTGACCGCCTTTGGGGCGGTTATCAAGCCCCTCAGCGGGGATGGGCCGCTCTCAGCGGCGCAGGCCGTCAAGTATGTCGGGCTGTCCCTGATTCCCATGATGCAGTACGCGCTGCCCTTTGCGGCGGGGTTCGGCGCGACCATCGTCTTCCACCGCATGGCCACAGAGAACGAGGTCATGGCCATGTCGGTCGCAGGGATGCGGTATCGATCCATCCTGGCGCCCGTCCTGGCCATCGGGCTGGTGTTCACGATCGGCATGGCGATTCTGGTCCAGGCGGTCATCCCCAGGGTGTATGCGGTGATGGGACGCGTCATCGCGGGCGATGTCACGGCGCTCCTGGCTCACGCCGTGGACAAGGGCACACCGGTCCGCTTTGGGGACATGGAGATCTGGGCTGAGTCCATGCGGGTGAAGGCCGATCCGCCGGGGTCGGATGCAACCGAACGCATCGAACTCACGGGCATGGTCGCAGCGAGAATCGGACCCGATGGCGGCATCGAGTCGGATGTGTCGGCCTCGGGGGCGGTACTCGATCTGTATGAGCGAGAGGGCATCA
>CAZSSV010000025.1:0-16006 GCA_964609425.1 uncultured Isosphaeraceae bacterium
GCTCCGGAAGAATTCGAGGTGTGAGGCCGCGTCTTCGCTCACGCTTCCGACCGCCAGATGCGATGGAAGGCCCGGCATGGCTCCGTCCTGTGTGCGAACAGCCACGCCCAACCAGACCCGATCGCCGGATGAGGCGTCTTCGACCCGAACCGATGCAAACCCGGGTTGGAGCGCTTGAATGTTGAGCACGCCCCCGCTGGCGCTGGCGGCAACGACGCCAGGGGCGCTGCTGACAGCGGATGTCGCGGTGGGGTCCATGTTCTCAATGGGGATGTCGAATGCACCCGCTGAAACGACCAGAGACTCGACGCCTTCGGCCATCCCTCCCAGGGCGGCTTCCTGGTCGCCAGCGTCGCCCCCGTCTCCTCCGGAACCATGGTCGTCGCCACCACCGGTGGCTCCAGTGATCTCCACCTCGACACCATTGAGCAGTACGCCACTGAACGCCGGCGGCCATGCGCCGCTGGCCGTGAACCCGATGTCACACGATTCACCAGGCTCGATGTGACCGTTCCACGAGGCGTTCTCGATGGTCGTTCGGTTCTGATCCACATGCATCGTGGCGTTCCAGACCTGGTCGATGTTCGGGCCGGAAGCCCATGAAAGCGTCCACCCTTCGATGGCAGTGTCCCCTGCAGGATTGGAGAGCGTGATGGCGGCCGTGTACCCGCCGGACCACCCCGACGATTGTGAGACCTCCACGGTGGCGGCCCCAAGTGCTGGAATCGAGGTCGCTGCGACGCTGATCGTCGCCAGGAATCTGTACAGGGGCGTACACATGCTGCGGATCTCCTTCGGGACGGCGGCAGAAAGCTCGCACGCGGTCGAAACCAGATCTACGATTCCCGGAACGGCCGGGGTTCACAGAACCGCATGTAAAATTGATCCATCACCGTTTGGAGCCAGATAACCCCACTCCACACCCGCAGAGCCCCGTATGATCGCGCAGTTCCGCCAGTCCTTGTGACCCATGCTGAGGAGGCGACATGTTTTTGACACTGCTCATGGCCGCGATGGCCGTTCACGCCACCGGTGCTTCAACGACTCCTCAGCCACGTGATGGGTGGCATGCCGCGCGGCATCAGGCTATCAACGACGATGTGGCCAGCCGCGCAGGCGATGTCGACCTGGTGTTTGTCGGAGACTCCATCACACAGGGTTGGGAGGCTGCGGGGAAGCCTGTGTGGGACCAATACTACGCCGCCCGCCACGCTGCCAACCTCGGCATCAGTGGAGACCGGACCGAACACGTGCTGTGGCGGCTCGACCACGGAAACCTGGAGGGGATCGTGCCTCGCGTCGCGGTTGTCATGATCGGGACCAACAACATTGGCCATGGAACGCACGACACGGCCGAGGTGCTGGCGGGCGTCCGAAGTGTGGTGAAGCGCATTCGGAGCCGGTCCCCCGATACACGCGTGCTGCTGCTGGACATCTTCCCGCGCGGCCGAACGTTCAATGCTGGCCGGGGCCGGATTCTGCAGATCAACCAGGCGCTCTCCAAGCTGCACGATGGCGAGGCTGTCGTGTTCTTGCCGATCGGATCGACGTTCATCGAGGCGGACGGATCAATCAGCGAAGACATCATGCCTGACGCCCTGCACCTCTCCGAGATGGGCTATCGTCGATGGGCCGAAGCCATCGAACCGACGCTCACTCGAATGCTTCGGGTGGAGACGAGATTGACATCGCCATGAGCAAGAGTCCCGGCATCACCCACCGCGTGCGGTGGGCGTCAAAGTTCTTCACCCATGGAAGGAAGATCGCCAGCTTGACGCCCTCGAGCAGATGGCTCTCCAACGCCATGTGCAGGGACATCGATGGGAGCCGCCCGCAGACCATTTTGGAACTCGGAGCGGGGATGGGACCTGTGACCGAAGTCATCGGGCGCCGCATGCACCCCGAGAGTCGATTGATCGCAGTCGAAATCGAACCTGAGCTTCACGAGATCGCTTCAAAGCGGTGTCCGGATGTCGACATCGTTCTGGGAAGCGCGGCCGACGTTGACGAGATTCTCGATGACCGGGGGATTGATGCCGTCGACTGCATGCTGTCCTGCCTGCCGACACCGAGCCTTCCGAAGGACGTGAACCGCGCTGTTCTTGATGCGTGGTCCCGCCGATGCAGATCCGGCGTCTTCACCCAGATCACCCAGATTCCGTGGTACTACCGGCGAATGTATCGTCAGGTGTTTCATGAGGTCGAGTTTCAACTGATTGTTCGAAACGCGCCGCCCGCTGGTGTGTACCACTGCAGGAATCTGCGCACCGATTTCGACGCTGCGGATCGGTTGTACGGGAAGTGATGCGGCGGCTTTGGCTCGCCGGCTGCGCGGTGCTCCTCGGGTGCAGCGGCCCGCCCCCCGAGCAAGGGGGCGACGTTCGCATCGCGAGCTTGAGTCCCGCTTTGACCGCGACGATCGTGCAGGCCGGAATGGGCGATCATCTGGTCGGCCGATCGGCGTTTTGCAGGGACGTCGATGCCGTACCCGTCGTCGGAGATCTTCAGAACATTCATGCAGAACGCCTGGTTCGCCTCCGTCCGACGCATGTTCTGACGCAGCGGTCGGCCGAGGATGTGGATCCGCTGTTATCCAGGCTCGCGGCGGATCATGGATGGGAGATCGTCGCGCACCCAATCGTGGATATGGCGGATGTTCTCTCGCTGATCCAGCGGCTTCCCGGCATGTTTCCCGAAGAGGGCTTGGAGGCGATGTGCGAAAATCTGGCATTGAAACTCCGGCGGGCAGGAAGGCCGGTCGATCGGCCGACAGGCAGGCGGGTACTGATTGTTGGGGTGGGCGCGTCCCTGCTTGCCTGGGGCGACGAGACGTATCTCGGACAGCTCGTGGCGGCGGCGGGCGTGGACAACCTGATCAAGGGTCGTACGTGGCGGACGCTGTCGCTTGAGGACCTCGCCCGATTGAATCCGGAACTTCTCATCGTGCCAAGTGATGCGCCCCATGTGGACACTTCCCTTCTCGTGGATGTGATGGGCGAGGACCGTGTCCGCGTTCTGGCGTTTGACGACATCGAGATTCCCGGACCTCACCTTGCAGGTCTCAGGAATCCGATTCGTGCGTTGCTTTTGGAATGAGGGGCGTACACTGAAGCGACGATGGGTACACGCAAGGGGATCATCCTCGCCGGCGGGTCGGGCTCACGCCTGCACCCCGTGACTCGGGCGGTCAGCAAACACCTGCTGCCCGTCTATGACAAGCCAATGATCTACTACCCGCTTTCTGTCCTCATGCTTGCCAAAGTCCGGGAGATACTCGTCATCACGACGCCGGGCGAGGCATCGCGGTTCGTCTCGCTCCTCGGAGATGGGACAGCGTGGGGGTTGGATATCGCGTACGCGGTGCAGACCAGGCCCGATGGCGTGGCCCAGGCGCTCGTCATTGCGGAGTCGTTCCTTGACGGAAGCCCGTCTGTGCTCGTGCTGGGTGACAATGTGTTCTTCGGAAACGGTCTGCGGGCCAGGCTCGCTCGTGCCGGCGCGGAGGATGATGGGGCGACCATCTTCGCCTATCCGGTGGCCAACCCGTCAGACTTCGGTGTGGTTCGGCTGGACGTGGACGGGCGTCCGGTGTCCATTGTCGAGAAGCCGGAGTCCCCGGAATCGAACTTGGCCGTGACGGGGCTCTATTTCTATGACGAGCGGGCACCCAGCATCGCCGCTGCGACAGCGGCGTCGGCACGGGGGGAAGTTGAAATCTCAGATGTGAATCGGGCCTACCTGGACGATGGTTCGCTGCGGGTTGAGCAATTGGGCCGCGGCGATGCATGGCTCGACACGGGGACGCACGAGAGCCTTCTTCAGGCCTCCATGTTCGTTGAGACCATTGAGACCCGGCAGGGTTTGAAGATTGCGTGCCCCGAGGAGATTGCCTGGCGGCAGGGGTGGATCGACGATGCGCACTTTGCTTCCCTGGCCGCGGCCATGGGTCCGGGGAGTTACGGGGACTACCTGCGGGCGCTGATCAGTGAGCGAGGCGGCGTCTCGGAGGGAGTCAGCTAGCCGAACTTCCCCCGTACCACTGCGATTGGTGTGAGCGGTACTGAGCATCGGACTTGATGGCTTGCCACCACGGCTTGTTCTGGATGTACCAGTCAACAGTGCTGGTCAGCCCGTACTCAAAGTCCATCTCGGGCCGCCACCCCAACGCTTCGGCGGCGGACGGATCGATCGCGTAGCGAAGATCGTGCCCAGGACGGTCCGCGACGAACGACTTCAGAGACTCCGGCTTTCCAAGTGCGTGCAAAACGGCCTCGGCAATCTGGCATCCGGTGTGCTCGAGCCGGGCGCCAAGGTTGTAGACGCCGCCGGGGACGCCAGCTCGCAGGATGAGGTCGATGCCTGCGCAGTGGTCATCGACATGGAGATAGTCTCGGATCGCGCCACCGTCGCCGTAGATCGGAAGCGGCTCGTCCGCCATCGCATTGGTGATGAAGAGCGGGATGATCTTCTCGGGATATTGCCGAGGCCCATAGGTGTTCGATCCGCGCGTGATGACCGTATTCAGGCCGCCGGATGCATGGGCAGCCTGCACGAGGTGCTCGGCGGCTGCCTTTGATGCCGCGTAGGGGCTGCGAGGGCACATGGCGTCCGACTCGATGGATCGCCGGTCTGACCCGACGAGATCTCCATAGACCTCATCGGTGGACACGTGGAGAAACCGCGGTACGCGGTGCCGGAGCGCGGCGTCCAAGAGGACCTGCGTACCGACCACGTTGGTGTGGATGAAGGGGCGGCTGTCCAGAAGACTGCGATCGACGTGGCTCTCGGCCGCGAAGTTCAGGATGGCCGAGCAGCCTTCCACGGCGGCGTCTGCCGTGCTGGGGTCGGCAATATCGCCCTGGCGAAACACCACCCGCTCGCCGAGGCCGGCCAGATTGTCCCGGTTTCCGCAGTACGTGAGGAGGTCGAGAACCCTGATTGTCCAATCGGGATGATCCGCAAGGGCGTGGCGGACGTAGTTGGAGCCGATGAAGCCGGCGCCTCCGGTAACGAGGATTGTGGTTCGATCCGCCATACACGTGCCTCTCTGGGGGGCGAATGGTAGTCATGTCCCTGGCCAGACGAGCCGATCGGTGTGAATGAGGCTCCAAATGTCCTGGAGCAGGGGTAGAATCGAGGACGCCTCGCCCCACGTGAGCAGCGTGATGTGCCTATGTAAGGATGTGTTTTCCATGATGCCATCGTTTCAGTGTGTGTCGATCCGAGCTCTTCAAGTCGCCCTCCCGGCGTTGCTGTCGATGACGGTCGTGGCGTCCGCGGGGCTTGAGTACATGGGCGACTTTGGCCCCTCTCAATGGGATTCCGCTGCCGACGGCACACCGGACCTGCTCTTTCAAGACGCGGCGCGAGACGAGGTTGTCATCATCTACATGCACCCGGATCTCGACCGGCACCTTGAGCCGGCGGATCTCAATGCACTCGGTGGTGAGTTCTATGGCCCAGGCACCATTGGCGCGATCGAGGTGGCCGACCCGAGCATCGAACTGACCACGAGCGACGATGGGGGCACGCTGATCGTGGACAACTGGGGCAGCGGGGGCGAGGGGTTGGAGGGCTCATACAACGTGGCCGGAACGGTCATTGCCATCGAAGTGCTGGACGGCGGTTCCGGGTTCGACAGCAGTGTGCTTGGGTACTTTGACATCGACGAGTCGGATACTGGGGGTTCAGGCCTGGACATCTTCTTCACGGCGCTCGGCGGGATCGAGGGCGAGGTCCAGCGAATCGATGTTCGCAACGGTGGGTACGGGTACGAACCAGGCGCGGAACTTGCGATTCTCAACTCAGACTTCATATCCCATGGTGGTGATCCGCTCGCCGGCATCGCCTATGTGAATGAAGAGGGCGTGATCGATCGGGTGGATCTCATCGAGGGCGGTTCGGACTTTACAGAGACGCCCCCAGTATCGATTTTCCCCGCGCCTTCCCAAGGCAGCGGCGCCGAGTTCACGGCCTTTCTTGCTGGGGCGATCAGTCAGGTCTACCTGAATCCGAACAACCCTGAGCCGGGCGGGAGTGGGTACACGAGCAATCCGATTCTGACACCACTGGGCGACGGGGACGCCGGGGCATTTGAGTATCGCATGACCCGCCAGGGTCCGATCACCGATATCACGGTGGTCAATCCAGGCGGCAACTACGTCGTGCCGCCAGTCCTGGGCATCGACGCGGACGACATGGGCGGGCTGTTTTCCGCAGTGTTGTGGGAAGACCTTCCCGCCGCCCAGCGGCCTTTGGGTGATCGAACCGGCCGCGTCGTCATCACGGGTCCCGATGGACAGCCAATGGTGATGCCAGGAAAGCGTTGGCGGGCCTTCGTCGGAGATCTCGATGGTGACTTCGATCTCGACATCATGTGGCACCACCAAAAAACCGGCAGGGAGGACATCAGTTTCTCGCCTTGGGCCGAAGTCTGGTTCATGGACGGTGGGCAGGTCACGGAGTCGTTTCAGATCCAGTATCCGGGCGATCATTGGGTGCCTTGGCAACTGGCCGACCTCAACGGTGACCGTCGCAAGGAGTTGATCTGGTGGGATCCAACCACCGTCGACATTGCCGCATGGGAGCTTCATCCCGACGCGCCGGGCATCGTGGGTGGCGAGAGCTGGGTCGCTCAGAATGAAAGCCTCGGTACGCGTTGGCGGCCCGCTGCCGTCATTCCGGGCATGGTGGGAGAAAATGACCGGATTCTCTGGAAGCGAATCCTCCCTGGGTATCTGGCGGTCGCAGACTATGCCGAGCTGGACCCGGGCGTGCTTTCATCTTGGACCAATGTGACCGACTCGCAAGGGGACTTGGTGGTCGTGTCGAGGACGTGGAATCCGTGGCTTGTCGGAAACCTCAATGGCGATGGTGATGAGCGGGACGTGTTGGGAAGGGATCGGGCCACCAAGCGGTTGGGTGTTTGGCAGATGGAGGACACGGTCCTCGCGCACGGGGGGTACCTGGAGTGGAGTGGTCAGGAGATCGAGTCCCGTCCTCGCCCCCGCGGGATTGCGACCCACGGCGAAACCGGAGAGGTCCTGTTTGCGGCGTCAAATGGAGGCATCACGACGACCAACGTCACGACCGCGAGCCGTCTTGAGCCTACGGAGTCCGAGGTCGTCGATCTACTCCTTCTGGTCGAGTCGCTGGAAGGCGCATCGGCTGAGCAATCGGTCCAGATCCTCGCTGACATTCATGACTTGCTGGCGCGGACGCCTGCGCTGGTCGACTATCTGCGCAATCCCCGCCATGCCGCAGAGGTGCTTGGAAGCTTGCCGGACGTTGTGCGGCACGACATCGAGCGTCGGGTTGCAGAACTCGCGGATCGCGAGACGGTGATCGACACGACCAATACGTACGCCATTGACACCTATCGAATCGCAAAGCCAAGCGGTCGCATCGTGCACGCTGTCCCAACGCTGCCGTCGGAGTCGGCTGCAGACAACACCGGAGGCGGCGGATTCGGCGGAGGCGGGGGCGACTCCGGCGCTGGGGGCGGAAGTGGCAGCGGTGGCGGATCTGGCGGCGGCGGGGGGAGCGACGGCGGAGACTCCGGCGACGGCAGCGGTGGTGGCGGCGGAAGCGACGGGGCCGATGGTGGTCTGCCCGACAACTTCGATCCGAACGACCCGACGACGTGGCCGGCCGGTGTCGAAACCTTTGAGGAACTCCTGGAGTGGCTGATCGCCAACCCGCAGTAGGGCGACCCGACCGCTGAAGCGGTCGCTGCGGACGAGGTACAATGGGCCCCTTCCTCAGGAGGCCGACCCATGGACCATGCGCCGATTCCGCTGCTCGATCTGAAGGCCCAGTACGCAACGATTCGCGACGAGATCGAGCCGCTGCTCCGTGAGATCTCGGAGAGTCAGTGGTTCATTGGCGGGCCGCATCTTGACGCATTTGAGAAGGCGGTCGCCACGTACTGTGGGACAGCGGACGCCGTGGGATGTGCCAGCGGGTCCGATGCCCTGCTGCTGTCGCTCTTGGCGGCTGGAGTTCAAGCGGGCGACGAAGTTGTCTGTCCGTCCTACACATTCTTCGCAACAGCAGGCGCCATCTGGCGGCTCGGCGCTCGCCCGGTCTGGGTGGATATTGATCCTGTGAGCTACAACTGCACCGCCGATGGCGTCCGGGAGGCCGCATCGCGATGCACGTCGTTGAAGGCGATCATGCCCGTTCACCTCTTCGGGCAGGCACTGGACATGGACGGCATGCTGGCGGTCGGCGCCGAGTTCGGAGTGCCGATCATCGAAGATGCGGCTCAGGCGATCGGGTCGCGTGATATGAGCGGAGCACGGACCGGTTCGCGCGGATGGACGGGGTGCTTCAGCTTCTTCCCGTCAAAGAATCTCGGTGGCTTCGGCGACGGAGGCATCATCAGCACCAATGACGCGTCTGTCGCTGCGCACTTGCGTCGACTTCGCAATCACGGCATGGAGCCGAAGTACTACCACGCCGAGGTGGGTGTCAACAGCCGTTTGGACGCCATGCAGGCGGCGGTGCTGGGCGCGAAACTGCCCCATCTCGACGGCTGGTCGGAGTCACGTGTCGCCAATGCCGACGATTACGACCGGATGTTCATTGAAGCGGGGGGTGCCACGACGGCGCAGTCGATGGCGGACGCCTCGCTTCCTCTGCTGGTGCCGGCCAGACCGCACGCACCAGGGGTGCACATCTTCAATCAGTATGTCATTCGAGTGCCTGCGGGCGTCCGGGACGACCTGCGTGCCCATCTCGTGGATGAGAAGATCGGGCACGACGTGTACTACCCGGTCCCCTTGCATCAGCAGGAGTGCTTCCAGTCGCTGGCTGGTGCGTCACTTCCTGTGAGCGAGCAGGCCGCGGCCGAGAGTCTTGCGCTTCCAATCTACGCTGAACTGACGGCTGACCAACGGGCCCGGGTGGCGAGCACAATTGTGTCCTTCGTCAAGACGTACGCCACTGCCGGTGTCTGACGCCGTCTGGACATGTACGGTCCTGCAGGCGGGCACACTTCGTCTGGACGGCGGCGGCATGTTTGGTGTCGTGCCTCGCGCTGTCTGGTCTCGGCTGACCGAACCAGATGCCCAGAACCGTATCGCGCTTCAGACGAATTGCCTGCTGCTTCGGTCTGCGGATCGCGTGGTCCTGGTCGAGACGGGATGTGGCGACAAGTGGCCCGACAAGGTTCGGGATCGCTTTGCCATTGAGCGGCGAACTGTGGTGGACGCGTTGGCTGAACATGGTGTGGACCCGAGTGATGTGGCAGACGTCATCGTGACGCATCTGCATTTCGACCATGCAGGTGGCCTGACCAGAATGGCGGGCGACCGTGCCGTTCCGGTGTTCGAGTCGGCGCGTGTGCACGTTCAGGGGCGGGAGTGGGAGGATGCGAATGCCAATCGGTCGACGATGACCGGCACGTACCTGCGCAGTCATCTGGACCCGATCGCCACGTCGGTGTCACTGCTGGAGGGCGATGGAGTAATCGTCCCGGGGATCGAATCAATCATGATGCCCGGGCACACGTGGGGCCAACAGGCTGTCCTGGTGCAGACGCATGAAGGGCTTGTGTGCTTCCCCGGTGATGTGATGCCAACGAGGCATCACATCGGGGCCCCGTACAGCATGGGGTACGACATGCTTCCGTATCAGAACATGCACTCAAAGCGGGCATTGCTGGAGCGGGCTGCGACCGAGTCGTGGACGCTCGTGCTGGACCATGAGCCTGGCCACCCAGTCTTCAGAGTCGTGGAAGACGGCGACTGGTACCGGCTCGAGGCCCACCACTGATCACACGGCCGGGAGGAACTTTTCGGGCGCTTCGAGGTGGGACACGATCGAGTTGAGGAATCGGGCGCCCTCTGCGCCATCGACGATTCGATGGTCGCATGAGAGACTCAGCGGAAGCACCAGGCCAGCGTAGAACGCGCCATTCCGCGTGAGTACCCGTTCCTTGGCCCGTCCGACTCCCAGAATCGCGACTTCCGGATAGTTGATGATCGGCGTAGCGAACATGCCGCCGTAACTCCCGACATTGGACACGGTGAAGGTTCCGCCTGACAGGTTTTCACGATCGATGGATCGATCTTTGCAGCCTCTGGCCAACTCGATGATTCGATCGCCCATCTGCACGACGCTCAGTTCGTCTGCGTCCTTGATCACTGGAACCATCAGACCGTGGTCGGTATCGACGGCGCAGCCGAGATTGACGACGCTTCGAATCTGAATCTCCTCGACGAAGTCGTCCACAGTTGAATTGACGGTCGGGTGAGCCCGGAGTGCCCTGCAGACTGCCGACATGACGAATGGGAGCAGGCTCATGCGGCGGCCGAGAAGCGCTTCATACCCCTGACGTCGCCGCTCAAGCTCAGTGACATCTGCTTCGTCCACCACGGTGAAGTGCACCGTGGTGCGCACAGAGTGCTGCAATGCCTGCGCGGTCTTTCTGCGAATGCCTCTGAACGGGATTCGCTCAGCGACACCCTCAAGCGGGAGATTGACGCGGGTTGCAATGGCGACTTCCTGATCCGGCGTCGCGGAGGTCGCGGGGGTCGCGGGGGTTGGAGCAGCGACGCTCGTGGCCGCAGCGATCTGCGCCGGCCCCTCAGCGTGGGCCTGAACATCGGATGCGGTGACGCGGCCACCCCTTCCGGAACCGGGCACCGTATCGATGTCAATCTCAAGGTCACGGGCGATGCGGCGTACCGCCGGAGTCGCCAAGGCGCGTGCGGCAGGAGGTGCAGCGGTCTCAGTCTCGCGAGGGCGAGCGAAACTCGCCGGCATCGTGAGCGATTCGCTCACATTTCCCACCACGGTGCCGGCATCTTCTCGGTTGGCGGGAGGCGTCTCTGCGGCAGGTTCTGCCTCTACGTGGCCCTGCGCGACGTCGAAGGTCACAAGTATGGAGCCCACTGGGATGATGTCGCCAGCCGAACCGTTGAGGCCCTTGATCGTCCCTGCCCAAGGGCTGAACACCTCGACCATCGCCTTGTCGGTCTCCATCTCAGCCAGGGTCTGGTGCTCGGCGACGGTCTCCCCGGGCTGCACCTTCCAGTTGATGAGTTCCGCTTCCGCGACACCTTCTCCGAGGTCGGGAAGGAGGAAGTGCGAGTGATCGTCGGGCTGCTTCATGGCCATCTGCAGAGTGCTCCTGAGGTCAATAGGCCGCCGTCTCGGCGATCGCCTTGCCGATGCGTTCCGCATCCGGCAGGTACTCGAGTTCGAGTTTGTAATAGGGCATCAGGGTATCGAAGCCCGTGACCCGCTGAACCGGCGCCTGCAGATGCAGGAAGCACTGTTCCATGATGCGAGCCGAAAGTTCGGCGCCGACACCACAGGTCATGGGTGCTTCGTGCACGATGACGGCGCGTCCAGTCTTTCGGACCGAGGTGGCGACGGTCTCCATGTCGAGTGGGTTGATGGTGCGAAGATCGATGAGTTCGATGTCCTTGCCACTTTCCTCGACCGCATTCATGCACTGAACGACGGTGGCACCCCACGAGACGACAGTCATGTCACCGCCTTCGCGTACGACCCTCGCCTCTCCAATCGGAACCGTGTACTCCTCCTCCGGTACCTCCTCACGGAAGGCTCGGTAGATGCGCTTTGGTTCGAAGAAGATGACCGGATCGGGGTCTCGAATCGCGCTGATGAGCAGCCCCTTGGCGTCGTAGGGGGACGACGGCATGACGACTTTGATGCCCGGGTTGTGGCTGTAGATGGCTTCGGGACTGTCGCTGTGCAGTTCAGGGGCGTGGATGCCGCCACCGACCGGGACTCTGACCGTCATGGGCACCGTCAGACCGGCCCGAGTGCGCGATCGCATTCGGCCTGCGTGGGTACACAGTTGGTCATACGCGGGCCCCAGAAAGCCCTCAAACTGAATCTCCGGGACCGGGCGAAGGCCGCCCATTGCAAGGCCGATGGCCGTGCCGATGATGCCCGATTCCGCGAGCGGGGTATCGACAACTCGGTCGCCGCCGAATCGTTCATGCAGCCCCTCGGTGACGCGAAACACGCCGCCGTTGGCACCGACATCTTCGCCGAGAATGAGGACGCGTTCGTCCTTCTCCATCTCCTGGGCGAGTGCCAGGTTGATGGCTTGTACCAGTGTGAGATTTGCCATACCTCGTGTCCTTCTTTCGCCTCAGGAACCTGTGATGCCTTGCCCAAGGCTGCTCGTTCGCATGCTCTCTCGTTGCGTCTTGAGTACCGGTGGCGTTTCGGCATACATCCAATTGAAGATGTCGTCGGTCGTGGGGGGCTCGATTTCCTCGGCTCGCTTCACGATGGACGAAACGGTCGCTTCGTTCTCGGTCCGCTGAATCTGCTCCTGGCTTTCGTCCCACAGGTCGCGGTGTTCGAGCCAATTGCGGAGTCGAATCATGGGGTCACGTCCCTGCCAAGCCTCCACCTCCGCGGTGTCACGATATCGACGTGCGTCATCGGCCGTCGTGTGATCACCAAGCCGATACGTGACGGCCTCGATGAACGTCGGGCGGTTCTCGGTGCGTGCCCGCTCTGCGGCGTCGCGAACGACCTTCACCATGGCGAAGATGTCGTTGCCATCGACCTGAACGCTGTGCATGCCGTATGCAAGACCTCGCTGGGCGATGGTTGGTGCCGAGCACTGGATGCGAGTCGGAACCGAGATGGCCCAGGAGTTGTTCTGGCAGACGAACACGACCGGCAGGTCAAGGTTCGCTGAGAAGTTCATCGCCTCATGGAAGTCACCTTCGCTTGTGGCGCCATCGCCGAAGAAGGTACATGCGATGCCACCGTCGCCGCGGTACTTGCTGGACCACGCCAGGCCCGCGGCGTGAAGCATCTGCGTTCCGATCGGGATGGCCAGGGGCGTTGCCTTTACGGGGATGTGATTGCCTCGTTCATCCCCCATCCAGTGCAGGAGAATCTTCTCCGGATCGACGCCTCGCCAGAAGAGCCCAGCGTTCTCGCGATAGCACGTGACGAGCCAGTCAGTGTCTTCCAGGGCGTAGGCGGCGCCAAGTGATGTCGCCTCTTGCCCGCGGTTTTCCGGGTAGGTACCCATGCGTCCGGACCGCTGCAGCTTGAACGCGATCTCGTCGAAGTGCCGGCACATCGTCATGTGGCGGTACAACGCGACGACGTCGCAGTCGGGGATCAGCCCTTCGCCCATCGATTCATCAAACACGCCATGTTCGTCCAGAATCGAAACACGCTCGATGGTGGTTTGGAAGGCGCAATCAACCGGCATGGACCGTCTCCTTTTCGCTCGTGGGGCCTTCCGCAATGCGTTGCCTGGCAATCTCGATTGCCGCATGATGCGGAGATTCCGCGGACCGTGCCCGTTCGAGGATTTCGAGGGTCGTGTCACCGATGCCGTCGTTTCGACGGTCGAGTTCCTCGCGTCCCATCCCCAGCCAAAGGCCGGCGAGCCAGATGAGCCCCCCCGCATTGACGACGAAGTCGGGCGCGTACAGGACGTCTCGTGCAGTGAGCGTCGCTGCATCTCGTTCAGGGTCGACCAGAATATTGTTGGCCGCGCCGCACACGACAGACGTGCGAAGTCGGCGAATCTCATTGGGTCCGATGACGGCGCCCAGTGCACACGGGGCAAGGATGTCGCACTGAGCCTGAAGTATCGATGTTGGATCGGTGGCCTCGGCGCCGAAGGCATCGACAGCATCGCAGACGCGGTCGTCGCTGATGTCGGCGACCACCAGTTGAGCTCCGGCCGTGTGGAGGATTCGGCACAGGTCCATGCCGACATGCCCAAGTCCCTGGACGGCGACGGTCATGCCCTCAAAGCAGGTGTCGTGTCCCAGGTGCTGAAGGCATGCCTTCATGCCGTTGAAGGTGCCCTTGGCGGTGAACGGCGAAGGATCTCCGCCACTTGAGACTGTCTCCCCACCCATGACATGGTCGGTCTCCATCGCCATCCAGTCGATGAACTGCGGATCGATGCCCACATCTTCGGCGGCGATGTAGTCGCCCGAGAGCGTGTGGACGAAACGTCCCATGGCCCTCGCTTCGGCCTGACTTCGGGGAAGTCCAGCCTCCGGCAGCAGAATCACGCTCTTGGCACCACCCATTGGCAGGTCGGCGCAGGCCGCCTTGTAGGACATGCCTTCAGAGAGTCGAAGCACGTCGAAGAGCGCTTCCTCCTCCGTGGCGTAGTGCCACCTTCGAGTTCCGCCAAGCGCGGCCCCGCGCTTTGTGGAGTGGATCGCGATGATGGCGCGCAGGCCGGTCTCGGCGTCCTGATGGAAGCAGAGCCGCTCGTGGCCGCGGTCGATCATCTGGCCGAACGTATTCATGGCGATCCTTTCTCCTGGTGTCACCAGGATCAGTTGCCCTCTCCGAAAACGGATTGGAATTCTCGTGCCATCGAACCGGCGCCGAACTGTGGGATGAACTCGTCGTCCGTTGGGCGACCATGGCCTCTCGCATCATCCAGTGGAGTTCCCTCGGGAATGAAGTACTCGCTGTGGGGCATCGCAGGAAGTTCGCTCCATGCCGCGTCCGCGCACCGTTGCATCGTGGCGTCAGTGTTCTCGCGGAGCGATCGAAGCTCATTGCGAATCTCGTGGGCACCCATCGCGATGCAGTGATCGACGATGGCCCGGTCGTGCTGGAGTGCCGCACCGTCCAGTCCGTTTCGAAGGTCGCGATCGAACTTCGAGAGGACACTGGACATGGCGTGAAGCCAGATGGCCGACCAACTGAGCCGCCGTTGGATCATCTGGCGCGTTACAAGTTGCTCGTCATGCTCCTTGAATGCCATCTTGACCTGATGGCTGAATTCTCGCGTCAGCGCTTCGAGCTCATCGGCGTGGTCGCGAATGGACTCGTGCATCATTGAAATCGTCGGGGCCGGTGGCCGGATGCCTGCAAAGAGTTGCATCCCGATCTTGAACGCGTCGCCCATGTGCTTCAGCGGCGCGGCCTTGACGCCGAGCATCCACTCCCCGAGTTGCTTGGACCCGTAAGCGAACACAAACGAGTGCATGACCTCGTTGGCGCCCTCGACGATCACATTGATCCGGGAGTCCCGCCACAGGCGTTCGACAACATGCTCAGTCATGTAGCCTTCGCCGCCCATCACCTGCAGTGCGTTGTCACAGGTCCGGAACCCCAGCTCTGAGCAGAAGACCTTGCAGATCGCCGTCTCAAGCATGATGTCTTCGTCGCCCCGATCGACGATGCCGGTCGTCATATACAGCATGGCGTCCATCGCGTAGCAGTACGCGGCCATCGTGGCGAGTCGATCCCGAACGAGGTCGAACTCGCCGATGGCTCGATCGAACTGAAACCGCGTCTGCGCCCACTTGAGTGCCTGCTTGTAGGCCGACCATCCGGCGCCGACCATGCCGGCTGACAGGGTGCATCGCCCGTAGTTCAGGCACGTCAGGGCTACGTTGAGTCCTCGCCCTTCCTGATGAAGCAGGTTGGCGCGGGGGACTTTGACATTGGTGAATCGGATGCGAGCCTGCCAGGTGCCGCGGATACCGCACTTGGCGCGGTTTCGGCTGAAGATGTCGATGCCTTCCATGTCCGGGGTGACGATGACGGCGGTGATCTTGTCCTTCTCTTTGCCCGTTCTTGGGTCAACAATCCGCTGTTTGGCCATGACGGTGAACATGCCCGAGAGGGCCCCCGAAGTGGCCCACTTCTTTTCGCCGTTCAGAATGTAGTGCTCGCCGTCATCGGTCACTTCGCATCGAGCTTCCTGGCCTCCGGCGTCGCATCCGACATTTGGTTCCGACAGGCAGAATGCGCTCAGCATGTCCTTGGAGATGCGAGGCAGCCAGTACTTCTTCTGCTCATCGGTGCCAAACAGGCTGATCGCGCCACAGCCGATTGACTGGTGGGCCGAGACCATCACGGCCGTGGAGCCGCACGTCCGTCCAATGCGTTCGAGCACGCGGTTGTACGACGTGATTCCGAAGCCGCCGCCCCCGTACTCCTGCGGGACGATCATCCCCATGACACCGATGGTGAAGAGCCGTTTGATCGCCCAGTGGGGGATCTCCTGATC
>CAZSSV010000026.1:0-4128 GCA_964609425.1 uncultured Isosphaeraceae bacterium
TAGCTCAGTTGGGAGAGCGCCTGCTTTGCAAGCAGGAGGTCGTCGGTTCGATCCCGATCGGCTCCATTGTGGCGACCCAGCACATGAATTCATCCAGTGACCGCGATGGTCAGTTGGGATACGCCGGCGCCTCTTCTTGTCGCCAGTAACTGTCCGACTCGAATGGGCCGCCCCAGAACGACACAATGACCAACCCCACAATGAAGACGACGAGCAGAACGCCAAAAATGGTCCACGCTCGTGCTGCTGCTCGGTCAATGTGAATCGGATGATCTCCGGTGCTCATGCCACGTGCCTCCTGTGCCGCTCGATGTGGGCACCCCCATTGAACCCGATCCGCCGAGCGTCCGCCACCTCAAGATTGGTGAGTTTCCTGATGCGCCCCAGCTTCCAGGTACACGTCGTAGCGAACCAGCCTTCCCGAGAAGACGAGATCGGGATCATCCAGAATCGGCGGCCCATCCGAAGGGCGTTTGACAACCACACGCGGCGCCGCCCTCCGAGCCGCGCTCAGGAGGGCAACATCGTCACCTGTCGATGCAAGCGCCTGCAGGATCTGCGCCGGCTTCTTTGGGAGCGCCGACGACTTTCGGCGTTCCGTGAACATGGGGTCGAGATAGATCGTGTCCGCCCGCATGGTCTCCAACACCTGCACCGCATCACCACGGTGAATGGACAGGCCTGGCTCGAGCATGGCCCATAAGTCAGGATCGCGGCGGCCATCCGCTCTGGAGAGTTCAAGCAGCGTCGCAATGAATGGGTCCTGCTCAATTGCCGTGACCCGCCATCCCATACAGGACAACAGGGCGGCATCGTGACCCAGACCCGCCGTGGCGTCGATCACCAGTTCTGCCGCACTGCCGATGGCCTTGCCCAATGGCTGCTTGCGTGAGAGGTTTCCGGCGCCTGTTCGCCGGTCCAATGATCGGAACGACAACAGCATCCCCCGCCGCCTGCTCGCAGCGTCCCAGAGCTCTTCTCGATCATCAAAGAGGACGATACGAAACTCGTCATCCTGAATCGGTCCCTTGCCGAGTTCACACCTGCTTCGCTCGGCCAGCGCAGCGGCTTCATCTCGGCGGCCATGAGCTCGGGCTTCGACAGTGCGGCGACCCATCGGTGACGAGCGTAGCAGCGCCCCTACCATGGGGGGCCACTCCAGGAGGACCGCATGCATCGCACCCTTCCCATTGTTCTTCTTGCCTCTGGGTGCTCCGCGCCATCCATCCACCACGTCGTACTCATTGATCTTGAAGACGGCGCGGGACGCAATGCGCTTCTTGCCGATTGTGACCGCCTGCTCCCATCCATCCCCTCGGTCTCGACCTACTGGTGCGGAACACACGGCGAGTTCGGTCGAACTGGTGTGGACGCCGACTACGACGTGGCCTTGTGTGTGTCATTCACCTCGGACGACGCATACAAGGCGTACCTGTCGCACCCGGACCACATGGAGTTGGTCACCCGCTGGAAGCCGCACATGACATGGATTCGAATCCACGATGTTGTGGACGAGACACCCTGATCTGGGCCAACTACACTGGCCGAGTCATGAACAACACCAAACCCAGACATGAGAGTGCCCGTACCCGCAAACGCAAGCAGGGGTGGCGGACAGCCGAAGGCAGTGACATCCACGAGCTGTATGAATTGTCGGTGCAGGATCCTGACAATGAAGTGGACATCATCAAGCAGGTGTGGTCCGAGCAGCGTGGCCGCGCATGCCAGTCGATCCGGGAGGATTTCTGTGGTACGGCAGCCGTGGCCATGCGCTGGGTCGCTGAGGATTCGTCACACACCGCGATTTGCGTCGATCTCGACGACGATGTGCTTGGTTGGGCAAAGGCGAGGCTGCCTGAGCGGCTGAACCAATCGCAGGCGGATCGATTGACGATCATCAAGGGAGATGTTCTCTCGACGCCGACCAAGGCAGTGGATTGCCTGTTGGCACACAATTTCTCGTACTACATCTTCAAGAAGCGTCAACAGGTCATCGAGTACTTTCGAACCGCGCGTGCGGGACTGGTCAATGATGGATTGTTCATTCTGGACTGCTACGGCGGGAGCGACTCATTCGTCGAGATGGAAGAAGCTCGCGACCTGGATGGTTTCACATATGTGTGGGATCAGGCCACATACGACCCGGTCACCGGGGATGTCATCAATCACATTCACTTCCACTTTCCGGACGGAACCAAGATTCAGAACGCCTTCACATATGAGTGGCGTTTGTGGACCATTCCTGAACTTCGAGAGATGTTGATCGAAGCGGGTTTCTCCGACGTGAAGGTGTACTGGGAAGGCACGGACGAAGACTCCGGTGAGGGGAACGGTGAGTGGAGCGCGGTCGAATGTGGCGAAGCGTGTGAGGGTTGGATCGCCTACATCGTCGGCGTTCGGTAGATCCATGAGCATCTTCGACATTGTCGGGCAAGACACTGGGATGAGTGACTGGCTCACATCAGAGCTTGACCAGGTGTCGCAACTCTTCGATCGACAACTTGCCAGTGAGTACTCGCCTGTCAACACCTTGTGTATTCACGCGGGCCGGTACCGCGGAAAGATGCTTCGGCCATCACTTGTACTGCTGACAGGCACGGCGGTTGATGGAAAGCAGATTGAAGGATCGTCGGATCACCGCGTCATCGCCGCCGTAGCCGAGATGATCCACATGGCGACACTTGTTCACGACGATGTTCTTGATGAATCCCCGGTCAGACGAAGTGGGACCACCGTCAACGCGCTGCACGGCAATGAACTCGCCGTGATGCTCGGAGACTATCTGATCTCCAATGCGTTTCACCTCTGCTCCACCATTGGTGATCCGTCGATCAACACAAGGCTGGGTGAGATCACCAACATGTTGTGTGAGGGCGAGGTGGTTCAGCTTGCCAATCGAGAAAACCTCGACCTGAGTGAGGCGTTGTACCTGTCCATCGTCACAAACAAGACCGCGTCTCTGATCGGAGCGTGTTGTGAACTCGGCGGCCGTCTCTCTGGAGCTGATCCCCTGGTGCAATCGGCACTCTATGGGTTTGGAAACGATCTGGGCATCGCCTTTCAGATCACTGACGACTTACTCGATCTCACTGCAGACCAGGAAACGCTTGGGAAGACGGTTGGTCGTGACCTTGATATGGGGAAACTGACCCTGCCGCTCATTCGGGCGCTGCGGGACGGTGGTGACAGTCAAAAGATTGCGGCCCTGGTCCGTGATCGATGCCACGCGCAGTTGCAGCAAGAGCTGTGTAAGAACGGCTGGTTTGAGTCTGCCAGACAAACGGCCACAGATCGAGTCGCGTCGGCGAAGAACCATTTGAATGTGCTTCCAAAGAACGCTGCAACAACCATGCTCCGCTTGATGGCGGATGCTGTGGTGCAACGCCGGTTCTGAAGGAGGCTCAGGACCGGCGGCGAATGTCGATCGCGGTTTCAATCGCCTCGGCAAACTGGCTGATATCGCAGGCGACGCCGGCCCCATGATCAACTCGGTGACTCAAGTGTGAGGCAACCACCGACTCAAGGGCTGGGTCAATCGCCATTGCGGCTGTCAATGCCTGCAGCGACCTGGAGGTGAGCCTCCAATCGACCGACGCGGCGCGAATCGTCTCGAGCATCGCGTCGAGCCTGGCGACCGCTTCCAGGGCATCTGATGGCTTGGGGTGCTCGCTCATGCGACCTCCATCGACCGGACCAGGCCGGAACTGAGGCCAATTCATCCACATCTTCGCAATGACGCTGGAGCGGGCCCCTGACCGCGTAGAGACAACTTATACCCAGTCTGTGCACATACGCTCCAGACACCCCAGCCCTCGTGTGGTGTGACCAACGCCGGGCAGGTCTCCTGTGGGTGCATCCCGGGTCGGTACCATGGGCGGCTCACGTGGTACCGGCCGGCGCGAAAGCGTCGCCTCGGAGGTTGGATTGATGGTTCCAAAGCGTCCGCTGCTCTGTGAGCGGCTCGGGTTTGTGTACTGCCCCCCCTGGAGAATCCAAGGCTCAAGCGTCGCCGGCGAAGGCACGGTGGTGCAGGTGCCGGAGCTCGACGTCGTCTTCGATCTCGGATGGTGCCCGAGAATGGCGTTGTCTTCCCCTTTGGCAGCGATCAGCCATGGGCACATGGACCAT
>CAZSSV010000026.1:4138-15872 GCA_964609425.1 uncultured Isosphaeraceae bacterium
TGGCATTGCAAGCTGTCTCGGTGATTGCTTTTTGAAGACGCTTTAAGTTGGTAGCCAGTAAATCATCGCCAACAATAGTCATTTGGTTGCCAAGGGTTTGTTGTAGTTTTTTCCAGCCGTTCCAAGAGTCTTCAGCCAGCGGGTCTTCCAGAAGATGGGGGTTGGGCGATGCGTCTGCCCAAAGCGGTTGGAGCGGCCCCTGATGAACATGATGGCGGCCTGGGTTCCGGTTGAGAACCAGGACACGCCCTATCAGATCCACGGCATGGAGCACCTGGAAGAGGTGCCGCTCAAGCCCAATGTGCAGCTTCGAGCGATTGAGATGCATCATGGCACAGCAAGTCTGGGCTACGCAGCCATCGAGTACCGAAGCAAGCTCAAGCCTGATCTCGCCGGCTGCTCCCAGAGCCAGATCCGCGAACTGCGTGATCGCGGTGAGTCGGTCACCTATCAACTTGAGATACCCCTCCTGGCGTACACAGGCGACACGCAAATGTGCGCAAATCTGCTTCGACCTGAGCTTTGTGAAGCCAAAGTCGTGCTCAGCGAATGCACATTTTTCAATCCTGAACACCGAGATCGCGCCCGAATTGGGCGGCATCTTCATGTGGAGGACCTCCCAGAATTGATGGAGGCTTGGAAAGCGGACGACGTCATCTTGCTTCACGTCTCGCGTCGCAGCAGCCTCGATCATGCGCGAGAGCGACTTGAAGAGGTCCTGAGCGCGTCGGCGGCGGCGCGGGTGCACCTGCTGATGGATCACCGACGAAACCGATCGCGATACGACCAGCAACTTGTGGAGTCGGGGCAATCCAAGCTGAAGGTAGTTGACGAATCGTCCGTGGAGTCGTAGTTTCTGGTGTTGGCGTGGCGGGACTGGTGGGGTTCGACCTCCACCTTCTTCCTCGCCGAGAGGGTGTGCAGGAAGAGAGCAGCACATGGCCGTGGTTGATTCAACAGTGATGCGCTCCGTACTGGAGCACCTGTGGGATACCCATCCGTCCGTTTGCAGACATTGGTTCAACGACATCGAAGCGGTTGATATGGACGGGGGAACCATCCGCTTTCTTGTTCATGAACCGGTCCAACTTCGGTATCTGCAGCGGTCGTGCACAGAGCCTTTCACCGAAGCCACACAATCCGCAACAGGGCGACTCCTTGGGGTTGAGTTCATCACGCCAGAGCAGTTGTCGTCCATTCCTGAAGACGAGGTTGTTTCAGGAACGACATCTCGCGCATCGATTGATCTCGAAGGTGAGATGCTGCTTTCGCCCGACTACTCATTCGACTCGTTTGTTGTGGGTCCAGACAATCGGTTGGCCCACGCGGCCGCGCTCGCTGTCGCTCAACAACCGGGCCGGGCGTACAACCCGTTCTTTGTGCATGGAGGTGTCGGCCTTGGCAAGACGCATCTCCTGCAGGCGATCTGCCAGCAGACAATGCGCAACAACCCGGACCTGCGCATCTACTACACGTCATGCAACACATTCATGAATCAGTTTCTCGACGCCGTCCAGGGTGGCGAGATGAACTCGTTCCGGCACCGGTTCCGGAACTACGACCTCCTCGTTGTCGATGACATTCACGATCTGTCCAATCGGGGACCCTCGCAAGAGGAGTTCTTCCACACATTCAACACGCTGTACCAGGGTGGTCGGCAGGTTGTGCTGAGTTCAGATGCGCCGCCGCATGAGATCCCTGATCTGGAAGAGCGGCTCACCAGCCGATTCGCCTGTGGGTTGGTCGCGAACATCGAGCGACCCTGCTATGAGACGCGTGTGGCGATCGTCAAGTCCAAAGCCACACTCCGAGCGTTGGAACTTCCTGACGATGTCGCCGGCTACATCGCAGCCAGAATCGATACGAACATCCGTGAGATCGAGGGTGCCATCACGAAGATTCAGACTGTGGCCATGATTGATGGCACAGAAATCGATCTGGCCATGACCAAGCGAGCCATCGGCGACCAGTTCCGACACACGGGAACTACACAACTGACGATTCAGGACATTCTGGACACGGTCTCGGGCTATTACGGGCTGAAACTCACAGAACTCCTCTCCAAGCGGCGGCACAAAAGTGTGTCGCTCCCCAGGCAGATCGGCATGTATCTGGCGAGGAAGCACACCCGGTTCAGCCTCGGAGAAATCGGCGGCTACTTCGGCGGACGCGACCACACCACCGTCATGCACGCCATCAAGTCGATCAATGGAAAGCGGACCGGTGATGACCGACTCGACCAGGACATCGCCCAGTTGGAATCGGTCCTGCTCGAGCAGTCGTAGACCATCGCGGAGCGGTGCTCCAGCGAGCGGTCAGTCAGCGATGACTGCCGAGGCATCTGGTGCCTGAACAGGCATACGCCGCGGTCCATGCCGCCGTACCACCATCTGATCCACCCACAGCCGGCGTCGTTGGCTCCTCACAACGCGTGTGGAACACATGTGCACAACCTGTCACATATGGTGTCTTTACGCGTCTTCCCGGTGCGCCGCCCTGGAGACGCGTCCCACAGGATGAGGTACCCAACCACCCAAGGTCATTGATTCAAGGCGGCTCGCGACAGTTGAAGACAGGTCAAACGGCAGGTTGTCCACGGTGCTAGATCGACCGAACATCCGAGCAGAACACAACTTCCCACAATGCCAACCTCCCCGGTCCACATGACAACAGGGACATAAAACGAGGAGGAGAGAGTATTGTCTTCTCCATCCACACACGCGGCTCCGCCGCGTCACACATCTGTCGGTTGACTCACGCTCGCCAGTGTCTCAAGCGTCTGCATGGCGAGGCCATCATCGATGACGGCTCTGGATCGCTCAACCCCTTCAAGAAGCGTTTCTACGGCACCACCAACGAACATGGCGGCTGCCGCGTTGATCAGCACCATGTCGCGCGGCGGACCTTGATTCGATCCATCCAACACGGCCCGCACCATGGATACCGCGTGCTCCAGATCGGTTGCCTTGACCGACTCGATGGGATGTGTGGAGAGACCGACCAACTCAGGGTGAATGGATGATTCGACGATGTCGTCTCCGTCCACATGCCAGAGCGTCGTCGGGGCCGAAATGGAAATCTCATCCAAACCGTCCTCCGAATGCGCCACGATGCCGCGAATCGCGCCGAGCCGCGCGAGGGCTTCGGCCATGAGCCGGCCAAACCGCTGGTCCCACACGCCCAGCAGCTGCCGTCTGGCGCCTCCTGGATTGGTGAGGGGACCGAGCAGGTTGAAGATGGTTGGGAAGGCCAGAGATCGCCGCACGGGCACGACAAAGCGTGTGGCGGGGTGGTGGTGAATTGCGAAACAGAACGCGACACCGGCCTTCTCCAGGCAGGCTGCCTGTGTTTCGGGACCGGCGTCGATGTCAACGCCAAGTGCGTCCAGGACTTCTGCCGATCCGCGGCCGGTCCGTGAGCGGTTTCCATGCTTTGCGACAGGAATGCCGCCGCCGGCGGCCACAATGGCCGCAGCAGTGGAGACATTGAAGGTCTTGGGCGCACCACCTGTACCTGCTGTATCCAGGAGTCGGTCGCGATCGCCCGAAACGGGTAGTGGGGTGACGTGCCGCCGCATCACGAGGGCAGCGGCTGCCAACTCGTCAGCGTCCGGGTCTCGGACTGTGATCAGCGAGAGTGCGGCAGCCGTCTGCGCGGCATCCAATTCGCCGCACATCATGGCCTCAAGCATCGCGTCAACCTCAGATGCGTCAAGGTGGTGCCCCTGGGCGAGCCGACGCAGAACAGGAATGGGGTCAAATGCACTGCTCATGAAGACTCGAGTCCGGGCGATCCTCGCCCATTCGTGGTACAACGACGCCCCTTCCGGATCGGGATGAACGCACCCATGCACGCACCCTTCCTCATCGTGGCCGAATCCTATCTGCATCGGCTGGATCCGGTGGCGATTCCACTGTCTCCGACATGGGGAATCCGCTGGTATGGACTTGCCTATCTGGCAGGATTCGTGGTGGCGTGGGCCTTCATACGATGGATGGCGAAGACGGATCGATCGCCGCTCTCACATCGTGCCGTCGGTGATCTGATGGTGTACGCCGTCATTGGTGTTCTGGTCGGTGGACGGTTGGGCTACGCGGCGTTCTACCGCCCAGAGATTTTGGTGACGTTCACGTCCAGTCCGCCATGGTGGGAGCTTCTGGCGATTCACCGGGGTGGCATGGCCAGCCATGGCGGAATCATTGGTGTGCTGGTAGCCATGGTCGTCTTTGCACGTCGAAACCGTCTTCCTGCGCTGCACCTGGTTGACTTGGCGGCGATTGCTGCAACGCCCGGGTTGTGTCTTGGTCGACTGGCGAACTTCGTCAATGGAGAACTGTGGGGCAAGCGGCTTTCAGATGCCAGACAGGTTGATCCACCCTGGTGGAGTGTGAAGTACCCCGAAGAAGTCAGACATGGGACGGTCGATCTGTCAGCTGCCTCGGTGGAGTATGGACCTTCCGATGATCTTCCCGTGCTCATGGAGTCGGCGTTGCGATCCGGAGACCTTCGCGCCGAGGAGCTCATCGTGCCGAACATGACCGCCTTCTGGCCATCGCAACTGATTCAGGCGATGACCGATGGCCCGGCCCTGCTCCTGGTGCTCATCGTTGTCTGGTGGCATCCTCGGAAACCGGGCGTCGTCGGTGGGTGGTTTCTGATTGCGTACGGAGTTTTCCGCATCCTGACCGAACGTGTTCGCCAGCCAGATGTGGGTGTCGCGGTTCTGGCGGGTCTGCAACGGGGGCAGGTTCTGAGTGTCGTCATGCTCGCCTGTGGCGTTGTGATGGTGGTGATCTGTAGCCGCCGAGCGGTTCCGATGATCGGCGGTCTGGCGCCTCTTACGCCGTCGTCACCGACCACTCGGCAGTGAGCGCCTCGAGGATGTGCTTGAGATTGAGGCCCGCTTGGCACTGCCGCTCGGCTTCAGCGATGCGATCAATGATGGCGCACACCTGATCACTCGGCCGATCTCGCAACACGCTTCGGGCGTGCTCAGAGAGGATCCGCACCATCATTTCAGCACCGTCCCGGTTGGCAGAGTCCTTGCTGGCACGCGGGTTCTCCGCGACGACAGCCTTGGACCACGCTTCGATGCGATCCGACATCTCAGACACCATGTCCGCGTTCCATCGACCTGCGTCAAGCCCTTCAACCATCGGCTGCAGGGTCTCGATCCACTCAAGCAGGCCGCGTCGAATGGCCAGATCTGCCAGGCCGGGTGCCCCATCGGCAAAGCTTGCCAACGCCTTTCGATGCTCCGGACCAACCTCGGACAGATTGAACCATGCCTCCATGTCAGCGTCGGCGAGACGTCCGAGTCTGACATGTTGACACCGACTTCTGATGGTGGGCAGCATCCGCTCGGGTCGGCTGGTGACAAGAAACATGTACGTTGACGGTGGTGGTTCTTCGAGCGTCTTGAGGAGTGCATTCTGACCCGGAAGGTCCAGCCGCTCAGCTTCATCAACGATGAAGACCTTGGCTGGAGCCATGACAGGCGTTCGATAGGCGGCCGCTTCGTGCACAGTGCCATCCGAAGTTCGGCCACCGAGCACCGTCTCGCGGAGGAGATCGAGTGGGATGTTCAACTGCTTCCGCTCACGAAGGCGAGGATTGGAACTGGACGCTGCCAATTCCCTGTGAATGCGGTGCAGGTCGGGGTGCGTCCCTGCTTCGAGTAATCGGCCGGCCGGCGTGGTCGGCTGGTGTTCGGTTCCCATGCGCTCGAGCGATATGGAAGGATCGAGCAAGACCTCGGCGACAGCTGATGCGACAAGTGATTTCCCGACACCAACAGGACCGGACAGGATCCATGCGTGGTGGAGCCGCTCATTCTGAATGGCCCTCCGAAAGACTTCGAGCGCTTCGTCGTGGCCAAGAATCCGCTTCATAGAGGAGAAGCCTAGTGGATTCAGAAGCGTTTTGGCACGCGTGGAGGAAGCGTGCAGAAGTGCGGCCATGGTGATGACGCATGTCGGACCACGCGATGGACAAACCGAGATCTCGGCCGGGTGTATGTCTGCCCATCGCGGTGCTGTGGATCATCGGATCCATCCTGGGAACGATCTCAAACCTCCCATGGTGGGTGTGGGTTGCGACTTCAACAGCGCCAGTGGTGTGGCTTCCTGCACTTGCAGGTAAGCGTCCCGGGTACGCGCTGTGGCTGGTAGTTCCTCTCCTTGTATCTGCGGGTCGATCATCCCTGGAAGTGCAGACGATTCCCCAGACGCATGTGGCTCACGCGATGGGAAGATCATATGTCGGTCCACTGCATGTTCAGATGGTGGTTGACCGACTGATTCGGCGTGGTTTCTTCATAGGCCGAGCAACTGCAGTTCTCGAATCATCAGGATCTTGGGTGAAGACAGGCGGTCGGATTGCAGTGTCCGGATGCCACCTGTCACCACAGTCAGGATCAACGCTCCAATTGACCGGTCGCGGGCGTGTGATGCGGTACCAGGGTCGATGGTCCGCTTTCATGGAAGTGTTTGAACCTTCCATGGTGTGTGTTCTCGAAGAACCATCACACATCGACCGGTTCCTGTCTCGACTTCGATCTGACACGCAGGCCGCACTGGTGGGCGAGCCTGTGAGACCTGGTGTGCACGCCGCCATGGTGTCCGCTGTGACGTTTGGAACCAGAGATCACGCCTGGAACCTGGTATCGGCGCCGTTTCGAGCGACGGGAACAGCTCACCTGCTCGCTGTCAGTGGCCTTCACCTGGCGATTCTTTGTGGATTGGTTTTGATCGTCTGCAAGTGGATCGGCGCGCCGCCAAGGCGGACATGTTTCCTCGTCATTCTCATGACGATTGGCCTCATGACTCTTGGAGATGTGCGAACTCCCCTGGCACGCGCCGGCATCATGGTCGTTGCGGCAGCGGCCATGATGTCACTCGGGTGGCGTGTGTCGGCAGGATCATTGTGGTCGATGGCTGTGCTGGCTGTTCTCTGGCGAGATCCACTTGCCGTCCTCGACCCGTCCTTTCAATTGAGTTTCGGTGTGGTTGCCGCACTGATCTGGGTACTCCCGGTCTGGTCAGCGCGAACGCATGTTGTTGGTGCGGTGCCGGTTTTTGGTGTGTCGGTGGTTCGCGTGTCCGTTCTGGCATGGCTGGTCGCCTCACCCATTGCGGCGCATCACTTTGGAGTGTTCAGTCCCATTGGCGTTCCCGCAACACTGGTACTGACGCCCCTGGTAGCTGCGATCCTCTGGTCCGGTTACATGAGAGTACTCATGGGTTGGTGCGGCCCACTCGACTCGGTGACAGGATGGTTTCTGGATGTGTCCTCGTCGGTGCTATGGTGGTCTGTGGAGGTGATGGACGCACTTCCAGGGACACCCGTCGAAGTGGCAGAGCCAGGCTGGTGGTGGGTTCTCGGGACCGTCTCTGGCTCGGTCGCCATGCTCACATCCCGCTCGCCCACCCATCGAAGGGTCTGTGCCGTGGTGGTATCAGGACTGTGGGCCGGCGCGATCGGCATGGACATACACTCCCTCCCATGATTCTCCAACTGATCGGTGTTCTCCTCTCGCTCTCAGCGCCAGTTTCCATACCACGCATGGGCATCGAACCGGCACTTCCGGGCCGCACGTTTCGAGAGCCGGTGCAAGCGCTCACCATCCCAGGCGTACTGGATGCCATTGCGGTCGTCGAGCGAGGTGGACGCGTCTTGAGCACACCATGTGAGCGGTCAGCTGAGCAGACGACGCTCTTGGACCTCAGGGGCCGTTTGACGACCCGGAACAGTGAGGAGGGCCTGCTTTCCATTGCCTTTCATCCACGGTGGCCCGAAACCAGGCATATGTATGTGTACCGATCTCGAAAGTCACCACGACGAACCGTCTTGTCTCGCTTCAGTTCGGTGCGGGAAGGCGAGCCGCTCGATGTGGATTCGGAAGAGGTGATTCTGGAGATTGAGCAGCCTTGGGGTAACCACAACGGCGGCACGGTTCTGTTTGGTCCCGATGGGATGCTCTATCTCTCTATTGGAGATGGCGGCGCCGCCAACGACCCCCATGGCGCAGGTCAGCGGCTCGACACCCTGCTTGGAAAGGTGATTCGATTGGATGTGTCCGAATCTGATGCGAACCGACCATATGTCATTCCCAAGGACAATCCATTCATCTCAACGGCAGGTGCCCGCCCAGAGATCTGGGCCACGGGCCTTCGCAATGTGTGGCGGATGTCCTTTGACCCGGCCACTGGCGAGCTTTGGGCCGGCGATGTCGGTCAAAACGCGTGGGAGGAGGTTGACATCATTGAGCGAGGTGGGAACTACGGGTGGAATGAGCGTGAAGGTGCGCACCCATTCAAGCCAAGCGACGCTCCACCAGATCGATTCATCGAACCCGTGTTCGAGTATGGACGTGATGAGGGCGGATCGATCACCGGCGGCCACGTGTATCGTGGAAAGGATCATCCATCCATGGATGGGCTGTACATCTTCGGCGATTACATGAGTGGCAACATATGGGCACTCTCGCGTGACCAGAATGGTGGTGTCCGATCACACGACATCACGCCGAAAGAAAGAGTGTTTCCAAGTTCGTTTGGGGTCGGGCCCGACGGGAGCATTCTGGTGTGCGCATTTTCGGCGCCCTATCAACGAACCGGTCGAGTGGTCCGGTTGGTTCCCCGCGCTGGACCACAGGAAACGCCCTGATTGCTCAGGGGGTGCGTCCCTGCGCATCATCAAGGGCGCGGCCGATGACCGAATGACCATCAAGGGTCAATCTTGGAATCTGTCGACCCTCTAGGATGACCGCTGGCATATGCGGAAAGCGGTGCCGCTTGAACTCGGCGATATCTTGTTCAATCAGATCATCCACACCAATGGAATTGATGGCGTCTGCGAAATCGGTTGCGTCAATATCCATCTCCATCGCACGCTGAATCATGTCGGCTTCCGTCATTTCGTCAAGGTCGGGCCCATTCTCGATGAGCCAAAACGCCATCTCGAAGTAGGCGTCGTCTCCTCCGGCCAGTCCCGCAGCCTTCGCCGCGCGGGCGGCCAGGCACGATCCAGGCCGGCTCTTGAGACGTGACGGGAGGTTTGGGTTGCAGTCGTGGCTGAGCGGATTGACCCGAAGCACCATGTCGGTCGGTCCGTTTTGAGCTTCCCACGCTCGAAGATCATGCAGAAACACAGCGGAGTTGGGTGAGATGAAGTCTACAAATGCAGTCATTCGGGGCGCCTTTCCAACCGAAGCTGGGCGTCGGAAGTCTCGGTTGGACCCTCGAATGGTTCGGACGCGTCCGTCTTTCCAATCCGCCAGATACTTGTCGATGCCCTCTGGTGGCGCGACGACGGATCGCTCCTGCTGCCCAGAGGCGATGGCATCCGCAACCGTGTCAATGGTACTGGTCAGATTCGCGGGCAGCATGTGCCACTTCAATTCGACGCCATTGATGAAGATCATCGGCGTGTAGAAGAGCCCAAGCGCAATCCCATCTTCGATGTCGGCATGGACTGGTTCGAGCGTTTCGTCGCTCATCATGATCTCTGTGAACTCCCTCCTGTCGAATCCAAGTTCCTCGACGATGGGAGGAAGTTGCCCGTTTGGAAACTCACCTTTGTGCTCAAAGAGCCACTGATGCATGGCCCAAAAAGCGTCCTCGCCTCCCAGAATGCCCGCAGCCTCCGCAGACCGCGCCGCCCAACATGCGTTCTTGTGCATGGTCCGAGAGATGTTGGGATTGCAATCGGTGCAGTATGGGAAGTGCTTGACCGACAATGACACATCGCTGCGCCGGTCCATAACACGTTGAACTTCTGCCTCGAAGGTACGACAGTCTGGGCACTGGTAGTCGCTGATCATCACGACGTGGACCGCGGCATCGGGGTCACCCAGGGTCCAACGCGTCGTCAGGAGGTCTCTCCCCGCCGGGGGTTGCGGTTCTGAGGCTTCAGCGGCCTCAATCTCGTCCGCTCCAGGTTCGGAAAGCTGTTGATTGGACGATGGTGACGCGACCTGCTGTTGAGCAAGGACATCTTCGATGAATTGTCGCTCGGTGTCCTCGGCCACTTCTTGGGTGCGAGTGTTCTGGATGAGTTGGAGGCCTGCCAGCAGGATCGTTGTGGCAAGGAATCCAACAGCGCTCCTCTTGAGTGCGGTCAATGTCGCAGGTGCTCCGACACACAGCTCCATCGCGACCACAAACACGAGGTTCGCCAGATGTGCGCCAAGGCAATAGGGGCAGATCGATCCCTTTCCGATCATGACGAAGATGAACATGACGCTCAACCCACCGCCGACCCAGACCAGGACGCGAAAGGCCGTTGCCACCCCGTGCCTGCTCCAAAGCCAACCGACTGCCACGCCTACGAACCACGCAAGACCCAAGTAGGACACGGGCCAGTTCAGTCCGGGAACCCGGCCCCACGCACCGCGGGTCAGTTCGTCGCACGCGCTGGCTGGTCCACAGCCCGGAAGGGATTGGTCGATGATGCCAAGTTGCTTGAGCGACAGCAGCCCAGAGAACAGAATCGCTACGAGTACACACACCAATCCAACAAGCCACATCGGTCCTGACAACACAGGAGGATTTCCAGGTGGGCGAGACGCTTTGGCAGTGCTCATGCGATGACTCCTCTCGACGGGGCACCAAACGTGCCGCCTCCGCTCATATTTCGCGAGTTTGGACAGCTTCCACTACATGCATGCCGGTGCGTCGATTCCGAGCAAGTGCAACCCATCCGCCAGGACACGGCTTGTGACATCAGCAAGACGCAATCGTGATCTCCGAATCTGATCCGCTTCCGCTTTCAGGACCGGGCAGGCCTGATAGAAGCCATTGAAGGCTTCGGCGAGCTCGCGAAGATAGCACGCGATCCGATGTGGTTCGAGGGTTTGGGCGGCGGCGTGAACCGTGTCGTTCCAACGGGTCAACACGAGGGCCAACCGCCGTTCTTCTGGTGCGTCGATGGTGAGGTTTGCCCCATGACCGTCATCCTCGGCTCTGCGAACAATGGACCTGATGCGGGCATGTGCGTATTGGAGGTAGGGCCCGGTGTCTCCCTCGAACGCGACCATTCGATCGAGATCAAACACATAGTCTCGAACAAGATCGTTGGCCAGGTCTGCGTACTTGACGGCACCGATGCCCACAGCGCGTCCGATTGCGTCGAGTTGATCGGTACTGAGATTGTGAGTCGGCGACTTTGGGTCCTCCGCTCGCCGCCTGACCTCATTGGTTCCTCTTCGGATGGCCTCTTCAAGCAGGCTTGCTAACGTGACATTGTCGCCGCTTCTGGTCTTGAGCGGCTTCTTGTCCGTCCCAAGCACGGATCCGAACCCAGTGTGGACAAACTCGGTCGTCCGCCCAAGAGGTGTGCAATTCCATCCAGCCAGGATCGCGGCGTCGAAGACATCACGAAAGTGATCACGCTGTCTGGCGTCCACGACGTATATGCAGCGCGCCGCACCGGTCTCCTGGACGCGAACGCGTACCGCGGCAAGATCGGTCGTTGCATAGAGAAACCCACCGTCCGACTTACGAACGAGAAGGGGTCGGTCGCGATGCTCAAAGTTGACGACCAGGGCGCCCTGGTCCTCTTTACAGAGTCCCTTCTCTGAAAGCGTCGTGATGACATCAGCAAGTTTGTCGCGATAGTAGGATTCTCCGCGATTGTTCTCAGATCCCAGTTCGACGCCGAGCAGATCAAGCGCTTCGGCCATGGCGCCGAGGGTGACATCGATGAGCCGGGACCAATCCTGAATCAGATCAGC
>CAZSSV010000027.1:0-7326 GCA_964609425.1 uncultured Isosphaeraceae bacterium
GGGCAGCCTCGTTTACGAGGCGATCCATCAAGGCTGACTCCAAACGCGCAGGCCTGCGTTTGGCCGTTTCGATGCTTGACCTGACAACGCTGGAGGGAGCCGACTCGCCGGAGCTCGTCCGAGCACTGTGCCGCAAGGCGATCCAGCCCATTCCGCAACCGGCCGATCCACCGGTGCCCTCCGTAGCCGCCGTGTGCGTGTATCCGAGGCTGGTCCCGATTGTCCGAGAGGCGCTTCTGGGAACGGGCGTCAAGACGGCGTCGGTCGCAACAAGCTTCCCAAGTGGCCAAGTGCCGATCGACACGCGGCTGGCCGAGACGGAGGCCGCGCTGGCAGCCGGCGCCGACGAGATTGATATGGTCATCAGTCGGGGTGCGTTTCTGTCCGGCCGGTTCGATGAGGTCGCCGCAGAAGTGCGGGCGGTCAAGGACGTCTGCGGGGACGCCCACCTGAAGATCATTCTTGAGACGGGCGAACTGGGCACGCCGGACAACATTCGGAGGTGCGCCGACCTGGTGATCGAGGCCGCGACCGACGGGGCGGACGTCGCCGATGGTGCCGTCTTTGTCAAGACGTCGACTGGGAAGGTGTCGCCCGCCGCGACCCTGCCCTCGGTGCTCCTGCTCCTGGAGGCCGTGCGGGATCACTTTCGCGCCACCGGTGTGCGAATTGGCGTGAAGCCAGCCGGAGGCATTCGCACATCAAAGGCGGCCTTGCACCTGCTGGTGATGGTGCGGGAGACCGTCGGCCCGGACTGGCTCGACCCACGCCTGTTCCGAATTGGCGCTTCGAGCCTCCTGGACGATCTGGTGAGGCAGCTTCTTTGGACAAGTCGCGGACACTACGCGGCGATGCACGATGTGGCGGTGACCTGATGACCTCAGCCGAATCACGCGCTGTAGAGGCCCTGGCGGGGCCCGATTGGGACTACAGCCCTGCACCGGAACGTACGCGGCCTGACATCGCCTCCGAGTACGGGCTTTTCATTGACGGCGAGTTCAAGGCGCCGCAGTCCGGCCGGACGTTCGTCACGACGAATCCGGCCACAGGTGAACGATTGGCGCGCATCGCCGAAGCGGGCGAGGCCGACGTGGACGCCGCGATGGCGGCGGCGCGGGCGGCCGGTCCAAAGTGGGCGAGACTCAAGGGACGTGAACGGGGCAAGTACCTCTTCCGGTTGGCGCGGCGGCTTCAGGAGTGTTCGCGTGAGCTGGCTGTGCTGGAGACGATGGACGGCGGCAAGCCGATCAAGGAGTCCCGAGACGTCGATCTGCCCCTGACAGCCCAGCACTTCTTCTATCACGCCGGCTGGGCGGACAAGTTGCAGTGGGCATTTGCAGGTCGCGATGTTCGCCCTCGGGGCGTCTGCGGGCAGATCATCCCGTGGAACTTTCCCCTTCTGATGGCGGCCTGGAAGCTCGCTCCGGCGCTCGCGTGTGGCAATACGGTGGTACTCAAGCCGGCAGAGACGACCTCGCTCACAGCCTTGCATCTGGCGCAGTTGATGCAGGAGATCGACCTGCCCCCGGGCGTCGTCAACATTGTGACCGGAGCCGGCGACACCGGGCGGCTCGTTGCGTCACACCAGGCGGTACGCAAGGTCGCATTCACCGGGTCGACCGAAGTCGGGCGCATGATCATGCAGGAACTGGCCCCGCGTGAGATTCCCCTGACGCTGGAACTTGGCGGAAAGAGCGCCAACATCGTCTTTGCTGACGCTGCGATCGATCAGGCCGTGGAAGGCGTCGTGGGTGGAATCTGGTTCAACCAGGGGCATGTGTGCTGCGCCGGCTCACGGCTGCTCGTGGAGGAGTCCATTCTGGAACCGTTTGTCGCCGCCTTGCGGGATCGCATGGCCCAACTGCGGGTCGGTGATCCGCTCGACAAGAACACCGACGTCGGTGCCATCAACAGCCCGGAGCAACTGGACCGCATTCGGACGCTCGTGGCCGCCGGGCAGGAGGAAGGTGCCATTCTGCATGACGCCCAGGCCGCTTCGTTGCCGGCCAAGGGCAACTGGTTCCCGCCGTGTTTCTTCACAGGTGTCCAGCCCTCGCACGTCGTGGCCCGCGAGGAGATCTTTGGACCGGTCCTGGCCGTCATGTCATTCAGAACGCCAGAAGAGGCGATTCGACGCGCCAACACGACCCCCTATGGTCTCGCTGCGGGAATCTGGACCGACAAAGGCTCGAAGATCTTCGAGATCGCCAGCCGGATGGAGGCGGGCGTCGTCTGGTGCAATACGTACAACCAGTTTGACGCCAGCGCGCCCTTTGGCGGCGTCAAGGAGTCCGGGTTTGGGCGGGAGGGCGGCCTGCACGGGCTGCGTGGATATGTGCGGTAGCAGGATCAGAGGAGCCGCGAAATGAGTCGTCTTGAAGTCGTAAAGACCGGCAAACTCTGGATCGGAGGCGCATGGCCTCGCTCCGAATCAGGGGCGACGTTCATCGTCGAAAACGGCAAAGGTGAAACGGTGGCGCGGTGCGCGCTGGCGAGCCGTAAGGACGCCCGCGAAGCCGTCGAGGCGGCTCGGGCAGGTCTGCCCGCATGGCGCGACGCGACTGCGACGCTGCGTGGGCAGGTGCTCTACCGCGCTGCGGAGATGCTCGAGAGCCGTACCGATGAGTTCACCGAGGCGCTGTGCGTGGGCGGAGAAGGGCTGGCCGCGGCTCGCCGCGAGGTCGAGCAGAGCGTCGATCGACTCGTCATGCTCGCTGGTTGGTGCGACAAGATTCATCAGATCATCGGGTGCCAGAACTCCGTGGCAGGTCCGTACCACAACTTCACCATCCCGCAGGCGTGCGGCGTGGTTGTCGTGTTCTGCCCGGAGCGTCCTGGGCTGCTCGGCATGATGACCCTCGTCGGGGCGGCCATGGCCACGGGCAATGCGGTTGTGGCCGTCGTGCCGCGAGCAGCGGCGATGGTCGGCGTGCTCTTTGGCGAGGTCTTGGCCGTCTCCGATGTCCCCAATGGCGCCGTGAACTGCCTGACGGGAGACATCGAGCCCCTGCTGGACCCGCTCGGAGGGCACCGGGAAGTCGCGGTCATGGTGTCCAGCGGCCTCAACAAATCGTCGCGGACCACGCTGCGCCTCGCGGCCTCAGACGGTATTCGCCGGGTGCACACCATCCCGTGGACCGGTACGGATTGGGAAAGCGATAGCGAGACGTGCTCGCCCTGGTTTCTTGAGCAGTTTGTCGAGTTCAAGACGCTCTGGCACCCGTCCGGCGTGTGAGTGCGATCACTCGTTCGGGACGAGCACCAGCCGCGACCGCTGGGTGACTGCACCCAGCTCGGGCTGACCCTGTACGGGAAGCCGAAGATCGGCGCCGTTGACGAGTCGATTTGGAAAGCGGGTCTGCCACTCCTGGACATCGAGGCTCACCAGGCCGGAAGACGGGTCGATCGCCTTTTCATCAAAGGCGCCGACCGTCACGGTGCTCAAATCGTTGACCGGGTCATGGTGAAAGAACGCCGGCACGCCCTCGGCCCGCAAACTCGCGACGCGCTGCTCGGCCAGTTGGCGTCGCGCTGCCGGGGTCATGGAGCCCGACTCAAAGCTGCCCCAGACCTCGATCTCCAAGGTATAGATGGTTCGGACGTTGGGATGACGGCGGCGGAGCGCGGTGAGCTCGTGCGGATGGAGCGCTGAGTCCGGGCGGCGAGGGCGGACATCGGTCCGCATGATGGCCCCGAAGATTCGTTTGTCGTTGACACGGAGATTCTGCAGGGTGCGCATGTCGGCGGCGGCCTGCGGGTCGTCCCAGCCCTCGTACTGGCCGAACACCACCAGCGACCCCTTGTCATCGACATGGACGGCCGTTCGGTCGGCCAGGGGGGGAATGACCCGGGTCAACTGGGCGTGCCACCGCCGGGCACCATCGCCGCTGTCACCAGGAAACGTCTGGAGCACCAACGTGTGAAACGCCAGCGGCCCGGCGGGCTTCACCGAGACGGGCTGGGAGGGTTGGCCCTGCGGGTGGCCGGATGCATCGAGCAGGTGCTCCAGATCTCGCCACGCGTCGCTTGGCCGCGGGGCGGCAGGTGCCGTGGCCGGGTCAGGGTCAGACGCTGAGATGGTGGGCGGAGGAAGTGCCGGCCGAGGTGGCGCTGGGGCTTGGCAGGCCGAAAGCGAGGCTGCCGCCAGCACGAGGCCGCCTGGCTGCACGATGCGGGCCAGCAGTCTCGCCGCAGGGATGGCCGCCAACGTCCGGAGATTCTGGAACACGCTGTCATTCAAGGAGTTGAGCATGTTTTTCCAAAGTTCAAGGCGTCCGAGGGGGCGGGCCGATGAACACAGTACTGGTCGGCCTTGGTGCCTTTGGTCGGCCGCGGGATTCAGGGAAGAATCGCGAGGCAGTGTAGGTGTTCACAGGACATACGGTGAGCGGTGCCCCCGCTCACCGAGGAGTGTGTGTGATGTCGGATATCGCATTGGTGGGACCCGCCTTTCGCCGTTCTGGTCGGTCGCCAGCGCCGAGCCAGGGCCATCCGCCCGTCGACGCATTGAGCAGCCGCGCCGACGGCGGCGCATCCGTTCCGCCACCGGAGGTGGGATCTCCCAGCGAAACCAGCCTGCGGAGATGGCGGACTCAACTCGTGTCCGAGGTTCGAGCCGCCGCGGCCGAAAGTGGGCCGACGCCGATTCGATGGCAACGCGTGCGGGACGTCCGCGCAGCCATTGACCAGGGCAACTATCTGACCAATGACCGCTTGGATGCGGCCGTAGACGGACTCCTCCGCGATCTGGAGCCGTGAACGCGTGAAGCGCCCCTCCGGCGTGATGCCGTCACCAAGCCAGCTGGGGGTACGTGCTGCCGCGGTGCTGGCCGCTGTGGCGGTGGGCATGGCGTCGTGCCAGTCAAGCAGCCACATCCCACAGGCTGCAGCGGACGATCAGCGGTTTCAGGCAACGCGGGTCGAGATTCACCCGCTCTCGCACATTCAGATGCGTCCGGACGGAACCGCGATCGTTGAGATCGCGGTGCGTGTGCTCGACGAGGATGGGCTTCCAGTCCGATCGACCGGGCGACTGGAAGTTGACTTGCACCAGCGCGGTCGACATGGCGAGGCCACCATGACCCGCCAAACCTGGGAACGCGATCTCAATCAGGCAGCGGCCAATCGCCGCGCATTCGACGCCACCACCAGAACCTACCGGGCCCCCCTCCAATTGGCGGCAGATGAGGTGCCACGCGCGCCGACCGTGACCGTCAGGCTCGTCACCGCTGGCAGGGGGACACTCGAGGCCGCCCGCAGCCTCGACGTCATCGACGCCTCGCCCAGAGAGACCGCCCCCCCGGGGACCCCCCCGGAATCCCCCCCACAAGCTCCCCCGGGAGCCGACCCCCGGAGGCCGGCGGATTGATGGCCTCGACTGTGGTCCCCCAGCCCAACCATCCATGACGCCGGCTCGATAGGATTCCACCCCCATGAGCACCCATGTCATCCTCCCCCCGGCCGGCACCCGCGTACGCGTAGTTCAGCAGACCCCGCTGCGGGATCACACCTGGTCTGAGGCTATTGAAGGCGAAATTGTCCGCTTTCGGCAGGCACGAACCGGTTCCTGGTTCGCCCACGCCCGCGGCGATCGGCTGTGGTTGGATCGTTTGGAATTGAGAATGGACGACGGCGAGTTGATCGTCCTGAATCTCGATCAGTTCAGCGTTCTGGAAACGATCGACTGACCGATTGCAGGTCAGGCAACAGGTGCGCACTCGGGGAACGGAAGGCACCCCGCTGGGCCGACCGCGACGATGGTCGGGACGATCGCGGCCCAGCTTCTGGCGTGCTCGATGACCTGTTCCGGACTGATTCGCTCGAGTTGGGCAATACGCTCCTGCATGGTCGGACACGTGCCTCGATTGGCCATCACGTGCGCGAGACGGGCGGCCCGTGATTGGGTCGACTCACCCTGGAGAACCAACGCATCAATCAGCGTCCTTCGGGTTCGCAGCACTTCGTCGGCGGAGATGTCGACGGCGAGCCGCTCGATCTCGCCGAGGCACACGTCCAGCAACTCCCCGGCATTGTCGGGGGTCGTTCCCGCGCGGAGAATGCAGGACCCCTGCAGCGAGTTCGCCGCGTATCGTGATGAAACGGCATAGCACAGGGACCGACGCTGCCGCACTTCTGTGAAGAGTCGGCCACTGGTCGTACCACCCAGTACCGCGCAGACCAGACGATCCAGATCCTCCTCTGGCGCTCCGATCCGCGCGGCGTCCCAGGCCAGAGCAATGTGAACCTGAGCCGTCGGGCGAACAAGGAGATGTCGGCCTCTGGGCGCGGTACCGCCGTACGCCGCTTCGGACGCGGTGCCGTGAAGTTGCTCGGCCTGACGCTGCACGGCGTCGAAGAGTGCCTCGGCGTCGAACCCACCGCAAGCGGACACGATGGCGCCACCCGGGCGGCAACAGGTGTCGCGGCGGTGCCGCAGATCATCCATGGACACGGACGAAAGACCCTCAGGGACCCCCATGCCAGTGCGGTGGAAGGGTCGATCGACATGCATGGTGCGGAGCAGAAGCCCGGTTTCTTCCTGCGGGTCGTCCGGAAGTGAGGCCAGGGACTGCTGGCAGAGCCGCTTGACGCTGTCGAGTTCGCGGTCTGGAAGCGATGGCGTGAACGCCATGCCCAGGAGGAGCGGCACCGCATCATCCAAACGGTCGGCGGTCGTCGTCGCTTGAAAACGGATGAATCGCGCTCCGACGTGTGCACTTCGTTGCATGCCCGCGCGGTCAAACGCCTCAGACAACTCCTTGGTGTTCATGGAGTTTGCGCCGCGAAACGCCATTTCGAGAAACAACGGGGCGATGCCGTCAAGCGCGTCCGTGTCGTGCGCAGATCCCGCAGGAACCAAGCAGTGCATCGACAGGGACGAGGCGGTGTCGAGTGGTTCCATGAGCACTCGAAGACCATTGGAGAGCGTGCGTATGTCGATCATGTCAACTCCACTGCGCTGGTGACGTCGGAGCATATACCGGCCGTGCGCCGCTGGTGAACACCGCGCCGCCGTGAGCATGGGTGCGCACGCGTACAAAAAAAATGTGTAAAGAGTCTTCAGTTGCGGGTCCGATACGTGTAGAACGTGTTGTAACGGGTCCGCCCGGGTGTACGTGCATCCGGTTTTTCCGACTTTGAGCCGGGCCCGAGCGGATTTCATGGAGGTCATGTACATGGCCAAGAAGCGCACTACGAGAAAGAAGGCCACTCGAAAGAAGGCCACGAGAAAGAAGGCCACTCGAAAGAAGGCCACGAGAAAGAAGGCCACTCGCAAGAAGGCCACCCGCAAGAAGGCCACTCGCAAGAAGGCCACTCGCAAGAAGG
>CAZSSV010000027.1:7567-15338 GCA_964609425.1 uncultured Isosphaeraceae bacterium
AGAAGGCCACCCGCAAGAAGGCCACCCGCAAGAAGGCCACCCGCAAGAAGGCCACCCGCAAGAAGGCCACTCGCAAGAAGGCCACTCGCAAGAAGGCCACCCGCCGGCGCTAGTCGCTCGCGGGTTTCTGTTGACTTTCAGAGCACGGGCGGACGTTGGTCCGTCCGTGTTCTCTTTTTGGTTCTCCCCTGGCCAGTCGTTGGGGCGGGAAGGCTCGGTGAGCGACCGAGGCGCCGTGCTACCATCCCCGCCTCAACCGGCCACGGATCGATGACCTTGTGAAGGAGACCGAGCTCGATGACGCACATCATCGCTGAGCCTTGCATTGGAACGAAGGACACCGCTTGTGTCGATGTCTGCCCCGTCGATTGCATTCATCCCACCAAAGACGAGGGTGCATTCGACCCGGAGGGCATGCTGTACATCGACCCGGACACGTGCATCGACTGTGGTTTGTGTGTCGATGAGTGCCCCGTCCAGGCGATCTTCCCGGAAGAGGATCTGCCTGAAGAGTGGACCAAGTACATCAAGATCAACGCGGACTGGTACGAGAACCAGTGACGAGCGATGGTCAGGCGGCCTCTTCGTCTGCCTGATCCGACGTGCGATACACGCCGCTCTCGGCATCAGCGGGTTCAGTCCAGTCTTCGCACGTGGCGCCGAGTTGAAGTTCGCTGGACATGGTCTTGCGGTATCCGAGTTTGCGCACAACCTCCAGAACGTCCGTCCAGGTGGGGAAGGTCTTGCCATTGACCCGTTTGAAGGCGTCAATCGCTTGCACGAACAACATCTGCTCCGAGGTCATTTCGCCTTCTTCGGCTGCCCTGAGGAAGTCGGTCCGGCGGCGGCCCGGACCACGACGGCGTTCCAGATTGGTGGCACCGTCGGTGTGCAGGTCTCTCCGATCCAAGCCGGACCGGCGATCGACCACACTGAGCGGGTTCGGCGGCCGGAGTTGGTCGCCAGAGGCATTCTGATGCGGCATGAGTGAAAGGCTCCTGGCGAGGCCAGAATGGCTCGCTCGCTACCATGGGCCATCGGTCCGGCGGGCGGCCGTCTGAAGCCGAGTGTCTTGAATTGTGTGATCACCCTTTCCGAACGATCGGACCAGACAGCATGCCAGGCCAAGAATCCATGGGCCAGCCGGAACGCTCGCTGCAGCCGCTCGCTGCGGTCTGTGCCTGGATCTTCCCCGGATTGGGGCATTGGGTGCTCGGCCAGCGAGTGCGGGCGGTTCGCATCGCCGCAGGCATGGCTGTTCTGATCCTGGGAGGCCTCCTAATCGGTGGTGTCGATGTGATTGATTCCGAGGACGACCGGCTGTGGTTCATCGCGCAGATGGGTGCCGGCCCGGTCGTGCTGGCGATCGACGCAGCCAACCAATGGGGTGTCAAGTCGCTTCCGGACGCAGAACAGACGGCGTGGCGAAGCCTCGGACACGTGAACTCGGTTGGCACCCTGTATGTGGGGCTCGCAGGGCTCATGAATGTGGTCGTCGTCCTTGAGGCCCTGTATCCCAGGCCCGAGCGGCGGCGGCAGCGCCGAGCGGGAGACCGCGCATGATGGCCTGGATTCCGTTTGCCCAGCCGATTCCAGCGTTGGTCGGCGGGTGGTACCTCCTCTGCATCCCGCTGGTGGTCGGCGTGGCGATGGTGTACAAGGCCATTTGGATACCACAGGATGGCCCATGGTTGCGGCAGGTTGTCGTGATGTCGGGGCTGGTCGTATTGGCCCTGGTCGCGCTCGCCGCTGCAGTAGGACTCTTCGTGCAACTGGTGATTCCACTGCTGCACCCATAGGCTGGCTGGCGGTGGCAACCATTTCTCGGACGGTTTGCGTCCGAGAATACAGACTGACTGGGGGGCTTCAGGATCATTTTTGAGGGCGGTTCTGGCGCCCTTCTGCTTGCCTGCCTGCCCATCCGATGTCAGTGGTTGGGCAACGCCTCGGACGGCGTGCCAGGTTGAGAAGGCAGTCACAGAGACCAAGGACGGTCACATGAGCAGGACGGTGCGGCAGCAGACGCCGCCGGGAGAAGTCGATCGCACGGCTTCACCGGGTCGGCACGGGCGATTGACGGGTGCGGGGACGGCGGCGCGGGGGGCCATTCCCCCTCCCACTGCCCTTGCCGAGTCCTGGCACGTCTGGCGGTCCCGGGCGTGCCCGCATGCCGAAGCAGAGTTGGTCTGCCACTACATGAAGCACCACGTTCGGCCCATTGCCGAACGCATGCGGGCGTCACTTCCGGGGCACGTCGAGATCGACGACTTGCTGCAACAAGGGTATCTGGGGCTCAAGGACGCCATGGGGCGGTATGACGCGGCCCAAGGCGTCAAGTTTGAGACGTTCAGCTCGCGGCGCATCATGGGGGCCATGAAGGACTGGCTTCGGTCGCTTGATCACGTGCCGCGACTCATGCGGCGACGGGCGAGAATCGTCCAGCAGCAGACGGATCGGTTTCAGGCGCGGCATGGACGCGTGCCGGATCATGACGAGTTGAGAGCCGGGCTCGAGGTGTCGGATGCGGAGTTCGGGCGGATTGTCGAAGAGGAACCGCCACCGGTGGTCGTCACGATCTCAACGGCCTCGGGGGACGACGACGACGCCATGACGGTGCCAGCCCGGCACGCGCCGAGTCCGGGCCGGGCATCCCAGCGGCGGGATCTCAGGCAGTGGATCACGCGAGACCTGGACACGGTCGATCGGATGATTGTGTCGCTCTACTACTACGAGTCGCTCACCATGCGGGAAATCGGCATCGCCATCGGATGCAGTGAGTCGCGCGTGTCGCAGCGGCTCGATTCGATTCTGCACCGGCTTCGAGCCAGATTGGACCTGAAGCCGGAACACCTGACCCTGGCAGGGTGACGCCCACCGGCCGCCGGATCCTGCGATACTGGCTGGATGCGCTGGCAGGTACGTGCTGGGTTCGGAGTGTTGTTGGTCGCCGTCGCAATTGTCATGGTGCGGCTGAGTTGTCAGTGGGGAAGCTTGGACTCGGGCATGCCCGTGCTCATTCTTCCGGGAGGCTCCACCGGCGAGGGCTTGATGGCGGCGCCTTGGCTGGCCCAGGTGCCATTCGGAGGCTTGGTCCTGGCGGTTCTTGCCCCGATGATCTGCGTGGCCGTGGCCGTCTGGGTTCTCGCCCGCGCGGGTTCGACGGGCCATCCGGACGGCAACTGAACCCCGGGCCCGCCTCAAACGTCTGTGGCAAGCCGGTTTTGGGTGGGAGCGGGCCGAATCTCAATCTATAGTGAACCCTCCCCAAACGGTCGTTTGGGGGAGGGGTGGTTGCGAGAGGAGCGTCCAATGCTGTTGATGTCTGGTGTGGTTCTGGCGGCCAGTGCCGCCACAGCCCAGGTGGAGCGCACGCTGCATCTGCAGGCTGGTGAGGTTCATGTGTCCGCCATGACCGACAGTGCCAAGACCGACACCATGCGCCGCCTGGCATGGCAGCACGAGGGTGGGCATGCCATCGTCGTGCTCGACGGTCATCAGAATCCGGACATGCTGGCGACGCACGGTCTCACCCTGCTCAGGAGCCTGGGAGGCTCCGCGTGGGTTGCTGCCGTAGCACCGCAGGCTGCAGTGTCTCCAGAGGTGCTGGCGGCCGTTACCTGGGCGGCTGAGATCGAACCAGCGTGGAAGGTGCACCCGTTCCTAGCTGCAGGCGGTGTCCCGGACTGGACGATCGACCGCTCCGCGACTGCGGCACTTCGAGATGGTCGATCGTTTGACGTCGAAGCGTTGCTCCGTGAACTCGATCAGGCGGCTGACCCGCGAGTGGCGCTCATTGTGCTGGCTCACCGGGACGCCGATCTCAAGACGTTTGCAGGCGATCTCCCCGTCCTCACCGATGGCATCGTGTTGTCGACGCTCGCGTCCGTCCACGGCCTGACCGTCGGTGTGCCGCTGAGCGCCGTTCAGACGCTGGCAGAGGATGCTCGGGTGTTGTGGATCGAGCCAGCCTTGCCTCGATTTGCGGAACTCAACGACCAGAACCGACAGACGACAGACGTGGACATCGTGCACGACGCCCCCTATGGCCTCGATGGTGAAGGCGTCGTTGTCATGGTCTACGACGGCGGGGAGGCCTATGCCGGCCACGAGGACTTTGGGGGAAGGCTCACCGTTCGAGACTCGAGCGGCACCAGTGACCACGCCACCCACGTTTCCGGAACCATCGGAGGCGACGGCACAGAGAGCGGTGGCCAGTACATGGGCATGGCACCGGCTGTGATGATTGAGTCCTATGGGTTTGAGCAGGAGGGGGGCCTGCAGGAGGGGTTCCTCTACACCGATCCGGGCGATCTCGAAGCCGACTACGGCGACGCCATCAACAACCACGGCGCCGTGATCGCGAACAACTCGATCGGAACGAACACGGCTTGGAATGGCTTTCCCTGCGAGTGGACTGGCGACTATGGCGTGACGAGCAGCGTGATCGACTCGGTCGTCCGAGGTGAACTCGGCGGCGACATTCGCATCATGTGGGCCAACGGCAATGAGCGTGGCACCTCGAACTGCGGATCGAACTATCACACAACCGCGCCGCCGGCGTGCGCCAAGAACCACATCACGGTCGGCGCGCTCAATAGCAACGACGAGTCGGTGACCTCGTTCACCAGTTGGGGACCGGCCGATGACGGCAGGCTCAAGCCCGACATCTCGACTGCCGGCTGTCAGAGCGACGGTGACGGCGGCGTGACAAGTTGTTCGAGTGGTGGCGGCTATTCGAGCAAGTGCGGTACGTCCATGGCCAGCCCGACCGCGTGCGGCGTGGGGGCACTGCTGATTCAGGACTGGCGCAGCCTCTACCCAGGCGAACCGGATCTCATGAATGCGACGCTGAAGGCGCTCCTCGCGCACACAGCCGCCGATCTGGGGCAACCGGGCCCGGACTGCCAATACGGCTACGGGAGTATTCGAGCGCAGGCGGCCGTTGATCACCTTCGAAGTGGATCGCTTCTGGAGTCTGAGGTCGCCCATGGCGGCGCTGTCGAGTTTCTCATCATCGTGGACGAGGGTGATCCGCACCTGCAGGTCACCCTGGCGTGGGACGACGAGCCAGCCACGCCACTGGTGATTCCGTCGTTGGTGAATGATCTCGATCTCATCGTGTTGGCACCTGACGGAACGAGGCGATATCCCTGGGCCATCAATCCGGACGACCCGGGTGCCCCGGCGACCGCTGCAACGGAGGACCACCTCAATAACATCGAGCAAGTCACGGTCGAAGGGCCCCAGGCTGGCCTCTGGCGTGTGCAGGTCTATGGGTACAGCGTGCCTGTCGGGCCGCAGGCGTTCGGCGTCATGGCGACGCCCTCCCTGGTCGCGTGTTCGAGCACCGGCGTGCTCGCGCTCGATCGAACGGCCTACCCCCTCGAGGGCGATCTGACCGTGACTGTGGTCGACTGTGATCTCAATACGGACGATGCCATCATCGACACGGTCGATGTCCTGGTGCGCTCAACCGACGAACCTGGGGGTGAATGGTTGACGCTGGTGGAGGAGGATCCGGCGGCCTCGACCTTCACTGGCACCATGGGGCACTCGACGACCGATGCGGCAGGGACCATTCTTGTGTCTCACGGTGCCAGCGTGTCGGCCCACTATGTGGATGCGGAAGATGCGGAAGGGAACATCGACGTGGACGTCGTGGCGACTGCTGTCGTGGACGGCGTGCCGCCTGAAATGTTCAACCAGGTGGCGACGGCCTTGGGCCCCCGCGCGATCAACTTCAATGTGACCGCCAGCGAAGCGTTCGGCCTGATCGTCACATGGGGGACCTCCTGCAGCAATCTGAGTGAGTCAGCCGGTCCGATTCCGTCCAGCGGAACCGATGTGGATGTGACGCTGACCGGCTTCGAAGAGAACACGACCTACTTCTACGCCCTTGAACTGCTCGATCATGCCGGAAACTCGTCGACCTACGACAACGGCGGCGATTGCTGGAGCGTGAGCACCACAGACATTGCCGACTTCTACACCGAGCAGTTCACGAGCGGCATTGACTTGGATGGCCACAGTGTTCGTTTCGATCCGAACGGCAGTATCGACCACTATGTGGCGTGCGCAGAACCGATCGTGATGCTTCCGGCCGATCCCTCGGGAGGGACGAATGTGTCTCTCGGGGATGACGATGCGATTCAGGTCTATCCGTCGCAACCCGTCACGCTGTACGGTGAGACGTGGGACTCGCTGTGGATCGGCAGCAACGGGATGGTGACCTTCGGGGCGGCCAATACCTCGTATGAAGAGTCCATCTCTGCGCACTTCGGGTACCCGGGTGTGAGTGTGCTCTGGGACGACCTCAATCCCGCTTCGGGCGGCACGATCTCCTGGAAGGATCTCAGCGACGGTGTCGCGGTGACGTGGCAGAACGTTCCTGAGTACTCCTCCAGCAATAGCAATACGTTCCAGGTGATCTTCAGAAACAGCGGCACGGTCCATGTCGCCTGGCTGGGGATCGACGCATCTGACGCCGTCGTCGGGCTGTCTGCCGGCGAAGGGCAAGACCCCGACTTTGAGCCGTCGGACCTCTCCGAATCCACCAGCGGGTGCGGACCCCAACCACCTTCGGCGCACGGCCAGACGCTCTCCCTGCAGCCGGGCGGCATGCTCGACATCACGCTGGCTGGGAGCGACGATGGCTTGCCTGATCCGCCAGCGGCGATCACGTTCATCATCGACACGCTTCCGAGCCAACCCCTTCGCGACATGCAGACGGGTGAGGTGCTCGAGGCCTCCGACCTTCCCTATGCGATCGGGGATGCGGGACTGCCGCTGCTCCGCTATGAGCCGCCGGGCCTGTGGGAGGGCTACGACAGCTTTGTGTTCCACGTGGATGACGGTGGGGCACCGCCCACGGGGGGCGCGTCCGAGCCTGCGACGGTCTCCATCACCGTGGCCTCGGGGCCGACGGTGGTCTACGACTTCAGGCTTGACACCGATCCCGGGTGGGCGCGTGAAGGACTCTGGGCCTTTGGTCAGCCCACCGGCGGGGGGGGTCAGTACGGCAATCCCGATCCGACCAGCGGTGCCACAGGTCCAAACGTGCTTGGCTACAACCTTGATGGGGACTATGAGAACGGGCTCTCGGAGCGGTCCCTGACAACGGAATCGCTTGACTGCGCTGCTTTGACCGAGGTCGAACTTCGCTTCATGCGGTATCTCAATGTGGAACAGCCGTCGTATGACCATGCATACGTGCGTGTCAGTACCGGTGGAGGATCGTGGCAGACGGTCTGGGAGAATACAGCCGCCGTCACCGATTCCAGCTGGTCCGAGCAGGTGATCGACCTTTCGGCGATTGCAGACGGCCAGGCCGACGTACAAATCAGGTGGGTGATGGGATCGACCGACGGCTCCTGGCAGTACTCCGGGTGGAACATCGACGATGTGAGCATCGTGGCCGTGTCGCCTTCGACCGGTGTGCCTGGCGACCTCGACGGTGATGGCATGGTCGGCACCAATGACCTTCTGTTGGTCATCGCGGCCTGGGGACCGTGCCCGCCCGGGCCTTGTGAGGCTGATATCAACGGTGACGGCTTCGTGGGCGCCGACGACCTGCTCATTGTCATCGCCAACTGGGGCGGCGGCGGGCTCGGCGCTCCGCGTTCGGGGGGGCAGGCTCCGGACGCCTCGGGTCAAGCCCAGGTTGAGCCGCTGATTGCCTTGGAACCGGCCGTACTTGTCAACAACGATCTCATCCGGCCCGCCGATGGCCGCGGGCTGGTCACGGCCGCGGGTGGCTATCTGCAGCAGCCCT
>CAZSSV010000028.1:0-10646 GCA_964609425.1 uncultured Isosphaeraceae bacterium
GGTACGCCGGGCAAGGTCTAAAAAAGTGACTTCGGCCGCGACCTCGCCGTCGCTGGCAAGGAGCCGGACGGCTGGGAACTCAGGCTGCGCGCCGGCGAGCGTTTCAAGCGTCAGCGATATCGGGAAGAGATCGTGGGGCATGGCGGTGCCGCTCAGGCTATCGTCTCGGCGCGTGAGGACGACATGGCACCGGATGGCAGGACATCTCTGGATCAAGTGCAGGCAATGGCCCGCGAAGCAGGCGACGCCCCGGTTGTGCCCGTTCCGATGCTTCGGGGTACGGCCCATCTGGTGCTCGATCCGGAACTTGTCCGCGAAGTCTGGATGAGCCGTAGCTTCATTCGGCCGGAGTTCTTCCGACGAGCTGCTGGGGAGGGGCTGCTCTTCGCTGAGGGTGAGCGGTGGAAACTCTCACGGGCAACACTGCAGCCCTGGTTTCAGCCTTCGCAAGTCAGGACGCTGGCGTCGACGATCGGCCAGTACACCGATGTGCTCTTCGAGTCCTGGACGACCGCCGCCCAGGCCGGTGAGGAGAGGCCCATCGTCGAAGAGCTGGCAGGTCTGCAACTCCGTATCATCGGCAAGGGCGTTCTGGGCATGGATTACGATCCGGTCGATCGGCACATCCCCGCGATCATTGAGTACACCGAGGCGTTCAACGCGCTCGGTGGGGCGGGCGTTTTCGCGTCCGAGTCAGGCTTTACGCCGACGATGGCGGGCAAACTGCGAAGCGGGCGGGCGGCACTCGAGGAGATGGCCGATGAACTCATCACGTTTGCCAAGTCGTCGCTGCCCGCTGAGCCAAAGACGCTGCTGCATGCATTGACGTCGCCGGCGTTCACAGATCCGCCGGGCGGGTGCCCTGTTGTCGGGCACGCGGGTCTGATCGATGAACTCGTTCTGCTGCTGCTGGCAAGCATCAGCGCGGCGACAACCTCGATGGGTAATGCGATCGAGTTTGTAATGGGTAGTAAAGCCGCGGCGCGAGGCATTCGGGCTGAGGCTGCACGTGTGGGTGATCAGGTGTGTTCGCAGCCCGAAGCGCACTTACCGTATGCCTTGGCGTGCTTCAAGGAGGGGCTTCGCCTTCGTCCGCCGGTGTGGTACAACGGCCGCGTCGCCATCGAACCTTGCACGCTCTCGTCGGGGCACGTCATCGAGCAGGGGGACCATGTGCACGCCTGCTCCTACCTGCTTCATCGCCATCCTTCGGTCTGGGATGACCCCGAGGCGTTTCTGCCGGAGCGGTTTCTTGGCGATGTGCGGCATGAGGGGCCTACGTACATGCCCTTTGGGATCGGCCGGCACTTTTGCATCGGTCAACCGATCACGCATCTCATTGGGAGCGTCGTTCTGAGTGGCGCCGTTCGGCGGTTCGATATCGAGTTCGTGAGCCGCACGAGTCACACCCCCGACGGCGGATTTGTGCTGGGACCGGCGCTTGGTTCGACAGCTCGGTTTGTCGCCTTGGGTGGATGACAACACCACCTCGCCCGCAAAGGGGGGAGGGAATGTGGTGTTTCGTCCTCGGCTTGCAGCCGGCAAGCCAACCACCGGCCAGGGGGGAAGTGTTGTGCGTGGTCCATTTGAACGCGCGAGGTCAGGCGGACCGCCGTCTTCGAACGCCGGAGGCTCCTGCGGGCAGACCGAGCAGGCAGAGCGGGGCCGGGGCGGGGATGGCACCTGCACTGATGGCGGCGCCGGTGTCGTCACAGGCCCAACTATGAAGTTTGATTCCGTCGTCGAGAATCGTGATCTGCGCCCATCCGTAGAAGCCGTTGCCCTCAGCGTGAATGCCAAGATACCCCGGCGAGCCCATCTGAAAGTTGCCACCTCTCATGCCGCTGAAAGAGCTGGCCATCTGGCCGTTCCAACTCCACGCGGGCCCCGAGAATGTGGTGCCGGTCCCGGGCAGGTCAGCCCCGATGGCGGCGGCCCTGGCAAAGTTGAAGAGCGGCCCGTAGTTCATGCTCTCGTGCGAGACGGCGACCCGCGCGGTGGCCTGTGCCTCCGCTCGCCAGCTTCGGAGTGTGGCGCCAAGATCTACCAGACCAACGCCAATCAGTGTTCCATAGCCCGAAGTCCATGCATCCTCCACCTGCGCACTTCCATCGGCGACACCGAATGTGATCCACTGTCCTGCAGAGGCCGTGAGATTGACCTCGGTGTGAATGATGGCGGCATGAGCCGTGGTGCCGATGCAGACACCGCCTGCAACCGTGAGGTACTGCCTGATTCGTGCGTTCATCACGGCCCCTTCCCAAGAGCCAGCATCGGTGCGGCCCAACTGACAAGCCTACGTGGACGATCAAGCGGTGGAAAGAGCAAACGTGCGAGGCGGATGGCAAGCGCTCAGGCGGCGTCCAACGCTCGTAGGTCTGCCATCAGGTCAGCGAGTCCAGTTCAGTCCACCGTTCGTACAGGCGATGGACGGTCTGCTGCGCCTGGGCGAGATTGTCGAAGATGGCGGCCGCTCGGGCGTGGTCCTTGGCGAGCGATGGATCCTGCGAGGCGTCTTCAAGCTGCTCGACCATGGACTCGGCTTCCAGAATCTGAGCCTCCATGCCCTCGAGTTCCTTCTGCTCCTTCCAGGTGAGTTTCCGCGTTTTGGGCTTGTTGGTGGCAACCTTGGGCGGTGCAGCTGCATCGCGGGCAGACGCGATCGCTATCTGATCGAGCGCCTTGCAATGCTCCCGCCACTGCTCAACGCTCTGGACCTCTTTGACGCCGCCTCGGCCATCAAGCCCGAGGAACTCGGTCGCAATGCGCTCAAGCATGAATCGGTCGTGCGTGACGAACGCGATGGCGCCGGGAAACTCAAGCAGTGACTCCTCCAGCACTTCAAGCGAAGGAATGTCGAGATCGTTCGTCGGCTCGTCAAGCAGCAAGACGTCGGCAGGCGTGAGCATGAGGTTCGCAATGAGCAGTCGCGCTTGCTCCCCCCCGGAGAGATTGGCGACGAAGGTTGAGAGCTGATCGGCCTCGAAGAGAAACCGCTGCGCCCAGCCAGTCACATGCACCTGCCTGCCGCGGTACTCCACCATGTCACCCACCGGGCAGAGGGCTTCCTGGAGTGTGACCGACCTGTTCAATGTCGCTCGGTGTTGGCTGAATGTCACGATGCGGAGATCTGCGGCCTGTTTGATGGTTCCGCTGTCAGGTTCGAGTTCCCCGTTCATGAGCCGCAGGAGCGTGGTCTTGCCTGTGCCGTTGAGGCCGAGCAGGCCGATCCGCTTTCCGGGCGTGAGGACCAGGTCGAGATCACTGAACAGCGGCTTGCCGCCCATGGACATGGCCACGCTGTGCAGCGCCAGGAGCCGGTTCGTCTTGCGTTCGGTCGCCTGAAAGTCAATCGTCGTCGTGCGCGTCGGCGCCAGGTTGCGGTCCTTCGTTGCTTTGAGCTCCGCTCGCCGGTCCGCGGCGTCGGCAACTTGAGTTTTGTTGCGTGTCTGTCGGCCCTGAATACCCTGGCGGAGCCAGGCGGTGTCGCGACGTACCTTGTTCGCCAGTGCTGACTCGGCCGCCGCCTGAGCGTCAAGGAAGGCATCCTTGCGAGCGAGAAACTCCGAGTAGTTTCCTACGGCTTCAAACATGCCGCCGGGGTAGGCCGGGGCGAGTTCGATGATTCGGCTTGCGACGTTCTCGAGAAAGCGCCGGTCGTGCGTGACAAACAGCATGGCCATCGGGCTTGACTTGGCCAGTGCTTCCAGCCAGAGCACGCCTTCGAGATCCAAATGGTTCGTTGGTTCGTCGAGCAGCAGGAGATCCGGTTCGGTCCCGACCGCGCAGGCGATCGACAGCCGCTTCTTCCACCCCCCGGACAGTTCCGCCACCGGACGATCAAACGCTTCAAATCCGAGTTTGGACAAGGCGATGCTGGCGCGAACCTCGTCGTCAAGCCGGGCGTCCGGGTGAGCGGCCATCGCCTTGGTGGCGACCGACAGGGGGGTGGCCCCCTCCGGGAATCGGTCATCCTGGTCGATGTAGACCGCGCGAAGCGACTTTCGCCGCATCACCTCACCCTCGTCCGGCGTATCGAGCCCGGCGAGAATCCGCACCAGCGTGGACTTTCCCGCGCCATTGGGGCCGATGAGGCCGATGCGCTCACGCTCGCCCACCGTGATCGAGACCCCACTGAAGAGTGGGGCGGCCGGGTGGGCCTTGGCGAGGTCGCGGGCGGTGAGCAGATCGGTCATGAGATTGGCAGGCTATCGGAATCGCCCGTCGGTCCCTACCATTCGCCGCTCCCAACTCCGGACCCTCCCATGCTGCACCCCGCCGACCCGAACCTCCGAAACATCGCCATCATCGCGCACGTTGATCATGGCAAGACAACGCTTGTCGACTCAATGCTCGACTACTGCGGCTCCATGCAACTCAATCGGGATGAAGCCGACTGTGTGCTGGACTCAGACCCGCTTGAGAAGGAGCGGGGAATCACGATCACATCGAAGAACTGCGCTGTCACCTATCGACCCGCAGATGGTCCCCATTCGGGTGAGACCTGCCGCATCAACATCATCGACACGCCCGGCCACGCTGACTTTGGCGGGGAGGTTGAGCGCGTGCTCAAGATGGCGGACGGCGTGCTGCTGCTCGTGGACGCGTTTGAAGGGCCCATGCCGCAGACGCGATTTGTGCTCGGCAAGGCGCTCGAACTCGACCATCCGATCATCGTGGTTGTCAACAAATGCGATCGTCCGAATGCGCGACCCGATGGTGTTGTCAACGAAGTGTTCGATCTGCTCGTGGCGCAGGACGCAAGTGATGAGCGGCTTGACTTTCCAGTGATCTACGCCTCCGGCCGAGATGGGTGGACGAGTACCGAGGAAGGCATACACGAGGGTGACATGCAGCCACTTCTCGAGGCAATCATGCAGCATATTCCGGCTCCCGTCGGCTACGCGGACGTGCCACTGCAGATGCTTATCGCCAGCGCTGATTATTCCCCCTACGCCGGCCGCATTGCGATCGGCCGCGTGTTTGCTGGTGCCATCAGCGCGGGGCAGGCAGTAACGGTCTGCCACGAGCATGAAGACCGCATTGCCCGAGCACAAAAGCTCTACCGTTTCAAGGACCTTGGCAAGGCGCCCGCAGAGATCGTTTCGGTTGGCGACCTGTGCGCGGTCGAGGGCATTGGCGACTTTGAGATTGGCGACACGATTGCCTGCCCGGAGCAGCCATCGCCCATTGCGAGAATTGCTGTCGATGAGCCGACGCTGCACATGCTTTTCCGCATCAACGACTCGCCCAACGCTGGCCGTAGTGGAAAGTTCGTCACCAGCCGGCAGATTGCCGACCGGCTGGACCGCGAACTTCGGAGCAATCTGGCGCTGCGAGTCGAGCCGGGTGAGAGCGCCGAAGAGTTTCGAGTCTCGGGCCGAGGGCTCCTGCATCTTGGCATTCTGCTTGAGAACATGCGCCGTGAAGGCTACGAACTGACAGTGGGCCGTCCTCAGGTGATTGAGAAGGAGATCGATGGCGTTCGAAGCGAACCCATCGAGCTGCTCACAATCGATGTCGATCAGGACCACATCGGCCCTGCCATGGAGTTGCTCGGCGCCCGAGGCGGCGAGGTGCAAACGCTTGACCAGCGGGGCGATCGCATGCACATCGAGGCAGAGATTCCAGCCCGTGGGCTGATTGGACTTCGCAGTCACATGCTGACTGCGACCGGTGGCGAGGCGGTGATGTATCACTGCTTCCAGAAGTATGCTCCGGTCCGCACCACCACCTATCGACGGCAGAATGGCGTGATGGTTGCGACGGCCGACGGCCAGGCGACGACCTATTCAATGCTCAATCTGAGCCAGCGAGGAGTTTTGTTCGTAGAACCACAGGACGTGATCTACGCCGGGCAGGTTGTTGGCGAGAACGCGCGAGACAACGATCTCGGAGTCAACATTGTCAAAGGCAAGGCGTTCTCGAACGTGCGAGAGTCCACCAAGGAGGCAACGGTTGTGCTCAAGGCATCGCGTGAAGTCACACTGGAGTCGGCGCTGGAGTACATCCAAGACGATGAACTCGTCGAAATCACGCCTGACGCCATTCGCCTTCGAAAGAAGATTCTCGACGAAGGCCGCCGCAAGCAGATCGAGCGAAATCGAAAGTCGGACACGGCTGGCACCTGATACGCGGGCACATCACCTTGGGTAACCTGCCAGCTCCAGAGGAGGTGCGCGATGTTCATGGGTGTGGTGTGTGCAGTGTGCGTGGCCGCGGTAGCGCCCTCGCAGGATGACGATCTTCGGGTCATGGTCTGGAATGTGCTGCACGGCGCCAATGACGTGGAGCAGGGACCGGAAAAGGCGCTGCAGGCGATCCGTGATACGCGGCCGGACATCGTGCTTCTTCAGGAGAGTTATGACATCGACGGCGATCGCCCGCGTCTCGGCGAGTGGCTCGCGGGTGAACTCGGTTGGTCGCAGCATCAGGCCGAGAGCAAGCACTTGTGTGTGTTGACGCATCTCGACATGGAGGCGACGTTTTTCCACCACCCATGGCACGGCGTCGGCGCGAAGCTGAAGGATGAGGCAGGTCGGGAACTCTTGGCATGGAGTATCTGGATCGACTGGCGTTCCTACATCACGCACGATGTACGCGATAGCCCGGGCCTGAGTGACGAAGAGATTCTTGCGGCCGAGCACGAGCGGTCGAGCCGTGTCCAGCAGGCAACCGCGATTGTTGAGCACCTCAAGGAGTCTGGGCAACTGCAGGCAGATGTTCCCTTGCTGGTCGGCGGCGACTGGAACTGCCCGTCGCATCTCGATTGGACAGCGGACACGGCGATGAGTTGGCGGTATCGGCGCGACTTGCCGCTGCCTGTCAGCACAGCGATGCAGGGCGCGGGCTTCACAGACACCTTCCGCGCCGTCCACCCGAACCCAGTCCAGCGGCCGGGCATTACGTGGTCGCCGATGTTCCGCGGCAACTCACCATCGTTCCGCGGCGAGAACAGGAAGCCGGAAGGGCTTGAGCGGATCGACCGGTTGTATTTGAAGAACCCCGCGGTACCCCGCGGTGGCTGGACGCTCTCGCCGGTGGGCGGCTATACGCTTCCGATCCAGTGGGAGGACGAGTCAGTGCCGGTGTCACAACGTGCGTGGCCCTCGGACCATGGGGCCGTGGTGATTGACGTGCAGTGGTCGCGGCCTACACCGGATCGGTGATTACGCAGCCCCAATCCTCCAGCACAAACATGAGGTCGCCGACCCCGATCTGGCCGTCTCCGTCATAATCGCCTGCGCAGTCCGCGCACGCCCATCGATCGACCAGCCAGAGGACATCGGACAAGCCGGTCTGGAGCGATCCATCAACATCGCCTGGGCACCACGTGCAGAAGGCGTCGTAGGTGTTCGATCCGAGATCGCCCAACGTCCAATGCTCGTCAAGGTCAGTAGGCGTGTTGTTGCACAGGTCCGAGTTCCCGATGGTCAACGACTCGCCGTCGGACAGCCAGGCGCCCAACACGGAAACATACTCAGATGTCCAGTTGCACGTATTGTTGACAATCGTGCAGTCATCGGCGGCGGCAGATGTGTCCCACCCTACGTGTATCGCCGGCGCGTTGTCTGCGATGTTGCCGGCAATGGTGGTGCCCGTGATGGTGTGGGATGCGCCATACAGATAGAGGGCGCTGCCCCAGCCCGCGCCGCTCGTGTCGTGGGCCGTCACAGTGCACGCGGTCATGTGCATTGGCGAGCTGTAGGCATAGATGCCGAAGTTCGCATTGGCGTGCACGGACGTATTGGAGATGCTGACCATGCTGCAATGGGCCGCATTGATGCCTGTCCCTGCGTTCCAGGATACATCGCAGTTGTCCAGTGAAGCACTGGCGGCATACGTCAGATAGACCGCGCCTCCATAGGAGGTTGTGTTGTGGTGCACCTTCGTATCGCTCAGAACCACAATTGGCGCGACGGAATTGATGCCGCCTCCGGATCCGCTTGTATTGTGGTGAATGTCGCACCCGGAGATGTACAAGCTCCCGGACGACAGATTGTGATACACCGCTGCAGTATCGGTCGTTGTGTTGTGGTGAATCTCACAGTCCTGGATGTTGAGGTTGGCACCCGCATTCCAGATGGCAGCGCCGCGATCGCCTGTGTTTCCCCAGATTTCGCAAGATTGAACGACGGCGTCGGCGGTTCCAACAGCGATAATCGCGCTTCCGTCGCACTCTGTGAACAGGCAATTCGAGATGGTCGGCCTGCTGGAGTACATGCGTATGCCTGCGCCAAGAGTCTGTGTCACCGTGATGTTGGAGATCATTGAGCTCTCAAGTGACGTGTCGACTTGAAACCCATATCGCTCGCCTTCGCCGTCAATGATGACATCCGTCGGGTCGCCGAGACCTTCGATGGTGATGGCCATGTCCGGAATCCAGACGACGGCGGTGCCAGCGCCGGTGTAGGTGCCAGGGTGGACCTGAATCGTGTCGCCAGGCTCGGCGGCCCACACGGCCGACTGAATGTCGGTGAAGTCAGCGCCACCCCCGGCATCAACAGAGAGCGTTGCGGCGGATGCTGCGGAGACCGAAGCGAACGACGCTGCGAGGAGGACGGGGAGCGGGTACTGCATGGGCGCACTCCAGAGATTCGGGGCCTGACTCCGCCCCAGCCCCATTGTGCGCCATGGTGTGGTGGTGTGTGCTGGTCCGCTGAGCGTTTCTCGAAAATGCCCACAGGGGCGCTCAGCAGCCGCTCGGCCTTGCTTCGAGCCGGGCCCATGGCTCAGGCCCCCCTGCCTGGGCCACGCCGCTCGGGCACGCTGGTGAGCCCTTCGGTGGCTCACGAGCCAGCGCGGCGCGTCAGCTGCAAGGCCCCCATGCCGCAATGAGCGCGAGTACGTCCTCGACGCCGACGATGCCGTCGCCGTCGACGTCTGCCTCACTGCCACCCCAGTCCGCGATCAGCGCGAGGACGTCATTGACGCCTGTGTACCCGTCTCCATCCACATCGCTCGGGCACGGCGCTGTGGGCGGCGTGATTTCAAATCGGCCGACGTATGTCTGCCAGCCGAAGTCGCGGCTGTACTCGGCGACGAACCAGAAGGTGGTGTCGTCCACCGGATCGACAGTCATGTCAAAGTAGTCGCCATACCGCCCGTCGGCGCCATGGGTGCCGGAGGCGGCGTGCGCAGGCAGGCCCATGAGACCCAGTGGATCATCCACGGACCTGCCGGCAACTTGAATGCTGGGGAGGAGTGCATCATCGCAGTGCCCCATCGCCACTGCGACATCGCCGTGGACATTGGCCGCGATGGCCGGAAAGTATGTGTCGCCGGTGAGCAGCGAGATGTCTCCACTCTGAATGAGCGTTGGTGAGGCGGCTGCGGAGACGTCGATTTCGTACCAGCGGGCAAACGTGGCGTCTGGCCCATTGCCGATGGCATGGGCTGCGTAGAGTCGATCGTTCCTCCAGTGCGCATTCATCATGCGTCCATCGAGCGTGTCGAGTACACCCCCCGGGTTCGGCGCGCCGCTTGGGGGTGGATACTGCTCTGGGACGGCGCAGTCGTCGGTGTAGACAGTCGGCGAGTTCGGATTCGCAATCCACGGCACCCGGAGCGTCGTGCTGTTGCGGCGGCCCACGAAGAATGCCGCTGGGGCGTCGCCATGGTGTTGGGCACACTGAACAGACGCGTGGCTTCCCTTTCGAACGTCGTGGATTACAGCGGCGTCGCCGGTGAGCAGCGGGGCTTTCTCGAACACTCGGTACAAGACGCCGCCCCAGCCGCTTCCGTTGCCTTGGCCGAACAGGTTTCCGGTGACGTAGTACGCCTCGCCGTCGAATCCAAGACCCGGGTAGTCCACCCAGTGCGTCTGAGACCCGTTCTGCACGATGGACCAGGTGCGGTACTTGTGCCAGATCCCGTTGGGGTCCGCATCGTCACTGATCGCCAGCGTGATCCATGACTCGTCGGTGTCGTCGTAGTGCTCGAGTGCGAGCACGAGAAACCGCTCGGCGTGCGGGTCGTAGAAGCACTTTGGGTCGAATGTGAAGCTGCCGGCGCCGATGTCCTCGAAGAAGCCGGGGTTTCCGGTGGAGTCGAGGTAGGCGCCGAACTGCTCGGCACCGGTCTCCTTGTCGTACCAGGCGATCGCCATGTTGACGGTGACCAAAACGTGGTCAGGCCCGACCGCTATCGATGGATCGGGTGGCGTCCATGGTGTCTGCGGAATGCCTTCGAAGCCCCACATGTTGGTGGGCGCCCCGCGGGTGTCGCCGACGGTGCCTGCGCGGAGCGAATTGGGCGGCCCATCGCCTTCGGCCTTGGGCTTCTGCGTTGCATGCGGCGGCAGGAGCGTTCCGGGGCGGGCGGTGGGGCCTTCCCACGGCGATGCAAGTTGATGCTGCGAGGCGAATGCCTGCGTGTCGATGATGGTCGGAGCGCACGTCCACGTGGCTGCGACGTTGTCTTGCGTCACGTCAATGAGTGGTACGTCGGTGGGGCGAGGCTGTCCGGTGCTTGGCGACCAGCCCTTGGGCCAGGACGGGCTGGTTGGACGGTGTGCCAGGGTGTTTGTGGCCTGTTGACCTGTCGGGCCAGCACAGGCCCCCGTGGACGCAAGAAGCCCGGCGAATCCCAGTCGAGTCATCCAATGCATGGTTCTCTCCAAGCCCTCCTACTTGCCGTATGCACTC
>CAZSSV010000028.1:10656-15244 GCA_964609425.1 uncultured Isosphaeraceae bacterium
ACAGGCAAGTTGGTCCCAGCTGAAAGGCGGGCCATCGTGTCCACAATCTTGCCACCGAAGCCGGTTCAGTCCCTGCTAGGAGGCCCTGCAGTGCGGATGGTGCGGACGAACCTCGCCCATTTCGCGTGAAGGGATGGCGGGGTCTTGATCTGGGACCCGCGCTTCAAAGGAGGGCATCGTGATGATGCACATGCATATCGTGGCCTTGGCCTTGGCGTGTTCTGCACTGGGCCAGAGCACCGGCGGCGGATTCAATTCGGACGAAGTCTTTCCCTGGAGTGACATCGAATGCAGCCGGTTCTATGTCAACCCCGATCCGACCATTGGCAATGACAGCAATTCTGGTGCGCACAACCAGCCGTTTTTGACCGTGGGTCAGGCGGTCTTTGTGGCGGCAATGCAGAAGCCGGCGGTGGTTGTGCTGATGCCTGGAATCTACGCGTCGGGCACCAATGGCGAAGTGTTTCCCATTCAGATGGTGGACGACGTCTCGCTTCAGGGATTCGCCGCCACCAATACAGTATTGAAGTCAGGGTTGTGGACGAGCGTTCTGGAGTTTCGCTCCACGGGTCCGGACTTCGAGGACACCTGCGTCGATTCGCTGACGCTCACCGGTGGCCAAGCCGGTGTTCATCTCATCAGCCAGCTCCGACGCATGGGGCCGACGATTTCCAACTGTGTCATGGTTCACAACACCGTCGGTGTCAAGATGGAGTCGTATTGGGACCACTTTGCGTACCAGTATCCACGCCTCTACCCACGGTTGGTCAACAACACCATTGTCGATAATGACTGCGGCATTCTTGACATTGGGCATGCCGGTCCCGACGCCGGCACAGGCGTGGCATCACCTGCCATCATCAACTGCGCGGTGCTCTTCAATGCGCCGGACGACGACCTTGCTGGCCCTGATGCGTCGGACCTGTCCCATACGGCGATGCAGACAGTAGACGACTCCATGATCGCCTTGGGAAACCAATACCCGACGACCTGGTCATGGACCTGGGAGATGACCGCAGACAACACATTCATCGATTGGAACAATGCCGACTATCGACAGCGATGCGGATCGCTGCTCGTGGGCCAAGGGACTCTGGATTTGTCAGTTCCAAACGGAACCACGGCTGCAGCAGTGAGCCCGTGTGGCATGGACATGCTCGATTATGACGGTGAGGGCTATGGAAACCCAAGGCTCGAGCGTGGCATCGATGTGGGTGCAGATGAGCAAGGGCAACTGATCGTGTCCGGGTACATGCCATGGACCACATCATTCAGTGGGTCGTTCGGTGGAGGAAGTCATTCGACCATCACGGTTCATCATCTTCCTGACCCGGATCCGGGTCGCCCTGCAGTGGCTCGGACCATCGTTGGAGCGGCGCAGGTGGGTGAATTGCCGCTCTGGCCCAGCAGCGTTCCGGGCCTTCGCGCGGCAGGTACGTCACCTTCTCGCGATCTCAAACTCCGCGGAACGATGTGGATCGATCATCCCAGCATTGCAGGAATGCACACCGAAACGGTGGAAGTGTTCTGTGTGGGCCATGTCTTCGATCCGCTGACCACGCTGCCGGGCCAACGCAATCTTCAGCAGATCATGATCGGGCTAGACGGGATGAGCCCGCTCTCAAACCTGCAGTCATTCCGGTACACACCCTGATCTGGACTGGAGGAGCAACCTGCGCGTCCCGGTGGATTCGTGACCAGGATCGAAAGGGGTGTGAGCGTTCATCTCGACCTTGACGGCCAGGTCTCCTCGGCGCAAATGGACGCCGAGCGTATGATCGCCTCGTGGTTGAGTACGCCAACGGACTTGAATCGGTGCTGGACGTGTTCGACGCGTCGGGTCTGTTTGATTGGGAAGGGCTGGATGTGCCGGCGGTGCGCGCGAAGTTCGCTGAGGCGAAGGCCGCTGCTTCCGTGACGGCATTGCCGGTTGCAAGGGTAGAGGACGTTGACATTGCACAGGGCGTCACGGGACGGCTCTACCATCCTGCGCCGGGCGAACGGCTTCCGCTGCTGCTCTGGTTTCACGGTGGCGGGTGGGTGCTGGGCGGTGTTGAGCACGATGATGAGACGTGTCGACGCCTTGCGTTGGCAGGTGACATGGCCGTCGTATCCGTTGAGTACCGACTGGCACCCGAGCATCCGTTTCCCGCAGCGGTGGACGACGCGCAGGCGGCGCTGGCGTGGGCGCAGGTTCATGTTCAAGAGTTGGGATGTGGACCGGTCGCCGTCGGCGGGGCGAGCGCTGGGGGGACGCTCGCGGCTGTGGTATCACTGATGGCGCGTGATGCGGGCAAGCAGCCCCCTGCGCATCAACTGCTCGTGTATCCGGCGACCGACGAGGCAAGCGCGTCAGGTTCGATGCGTCGGTATGCCAACGGGCCGGTCCTCTACGCGTCGCACATGGATTGGTTCTACGACCACTACCTTCCGGCGGGCATCGACCGCTTGATGCCCACTGTCTCGCCGCTCCGCGCCGAGGATCATTCGGGTCTTCCGCCCGCAACGGTCGTCGTAGCCGAGCATGACCCGCTGCACGATGAGGGCGCCGCCTATGCCGATCGACTGACGCAGGCAGGCGTCGATGTCAAACTCCTTGAGTGCCTCAGACTGGTCCACGGCTTCTTCGGCATGGCGAGCGCGGTTCCCGAAGCGGCGCGGTGGCTCGACGACATCGCCCGTCGGGTGGGGCGGGCGATGGGGGGACGTGGTGGATAAGTGGCGAGGCGAAGCGGCAGTTCAGTCGCACGCGCCCCATGTCTCGATCGTGGCGAGGATGTCGTTGACGTCCGTCAGGTCGTCGCCGGTCGTGTCGCCGAAGGGTGTGCCCCATCCGGACAGCAGATCGAGGACATCGTTGACGCCGACGACGCCGTCTCGGTCGAGGTCGGCAGGGCAAAGAGGTGCGGCGACTTGGAAGTTCCGCATCATCCCCATGTCTTCGTGCGGGAGATTGTGGCAGTGGTAGACAAACAGCCCCGGGTGCTTGCCCCACCGCACGAGAAACTTCACGGTCTCACCAGGCATGATGACAAAGGTGTCCTTCCATCCGTCATCGACATATCCATCCTTCACGGTGAGCCAGTCGGCTTGCTCGGCCGCCGTCACGGTGCGGCTCTGAATCTGAAACTGCCTGCCGTGAAAGTGCATCGGGTGCGCCAACTGCATCATGCTACTGGTATTGGTGATGGTGACCTCGTCCACCGTGTCGCCAACAGCCTGCTCATTGGACGCTGCGTAGTACATCGAGAAGAGTCCACCGTTGATCGTGAACGCCCCTTGGGCCATCGAGATGGGCCAGGCCTTTGACAGTGCTACATCGTCATATGAGAGCGTTTCGCCGATGGACCCGAATGTTGTCGGCAGTGTGAGCGATTCGTCTACCTCCTGAGTGATCTCAAAGCTGACGACGTCATGGGCTTCGCCCTGGCCGGCGCCTGCGCCGGTGAAGGTCAACGTCTCAAGCGTGACGATGTCGCCAAGGCTCTTTCCGCTGAAGTCTGCCCAGAGTTCTACTCGTTCGCCAGGGCCGACGATGACATAGGGCAGTTCGATCGGGCCATTGAGCATGCCGCCGCCTGCCGCAATCGCGATGATGGGCGTGCCGTCATCGAAGGCGAGTTTGTAGATGCGGGACTGGCTTCCGTTGAGAACTCGTAGCCGGTGGGCTTGGCTTGAGACGGAGAGTGCGGCATCGGATTTGCCATTGACGAGCAACGTATCGCCAAAGAAGCCCATCATGGTGGGGCTATAGGTGAATTGGTTGTCGCCGTCGAATGACGCGTCCTGTAGGCAAAGTGGAATGTCCTGTGCGCCACGCGGCAGCTCCAGTGATTGCTCGGCCGGGTCGGTCACGATGAAGTAACCCGCGAGCCCGCGATAGGCCTGCTCACCCGTCATCATGTCTGGGTGTGGGTGATACCAGTAGGTGCCCGCGCGGTTGCGGACGATGAAGTCATACGTGTATGACCCACCTGCCGGCATGGCGTCCTTGGGGTGCCCGTCGGCTGCGTCGGGTACATCGAGACCGTGCCAGTGCGTGCAGGTCTCGTGCTCGAGCTCGTTGGAGAAGTTCACCGTCACGCGGTCACCCGTCTGCACGGTGATCGTCGGCGCGAGGTATGAGCCTTCGACCGGGGTGATGGTGTGCTCACGTCCGCTCACCAGCGTGACTGCGTACTCCCACGTTGCAGTTTCTGCGCCAGGGAGGATCTGCTGGGTGTCAGGTCGTGCTGTCATGTCAATGACGATGTGATCAGCGGAGGCTGCGGCGGTGGAGATCAGTGCGGCTGCCAAGGTGTGGTACAGGTTCATGGGGGCTCTCGTTTCTGCTCTCTGGGGCTCTCGATTCTGCGCTCTCGAGTTCGTGCAGCGGCGGCTGCATCCCCCACCGGTCGATTGAGGGTGGAGCGCGTCAGAATGTGTTTCAAACATTTTGAGATCCGATAATATGAGCGTTGTCAGGCGGCCAAGCGACCGCCGGTCACTTTATCTCTATGTGTAGCAACGACTTACAAAACCATCAAGTTGGTAAGTCCTGTTTTGGCAGGGAGATAAAGCGACCGGCGGTTGGTGGGAAGGCCGATAT
>CAZSSV010000029.1:0-15109 GCA_964609425.1 uncultured Isosphaeraceae bacterium
ACTTGAACGACCATCCATTGCGAGGACGTGCCATCGCTTCGGCTTCGGGAGACCGAATCCCTGCTTCCAGCATGTCCGAGAGCGTGAGTGCCGCAGTCGCCAACGAATCGCAGACGCGTTGTCTCGCCCAGACGGGCCACAAGAGCCGAAGCACAAACAACGCAATGAGCGCCCCAACGAGAATGCCGAAAACTCGGCCGATCGGTGCGTCGAGCGACGCGCTCGGCATGCCCGCTCCCAAGACAAGACTGATTGCAATGCCGATCTGCAGCCCAACATAGGAGGTCTCCCAGGTGCCGGCCATCAGCCAGCCAGCGGCGAACGCACCGATCGCGCCCGCGGCGAGCAGCCAAAAGATGTCGTTGGTGTTCGCCGAGATGACGACCAGAACGACCAGTCCATAGACCGCACCAATCAGCACACCGACAACTCGCTGGATCGCCTTGTTCCATGATGCGCCGATGGTGGGTTGGGTGACCAGAAGGGTCGTCACGGCTGCCGTGACGGCCGCGCCGGTCCAGCGAAATGTCGCGATGAGGAGCAACGCGATGACCGTGGAGATCGCGGCCTTGATGGTCGTCTTCAACACGAGGCGATCAATTCGAAACCTCGCACGGGCGCGGATCGGCTGGGCGAAGGAACCCAGCAGTGGTGCATCCGCATGGGCGCGTTGCCACGCAACATTCTCGGCGACGCTCTTGAGTTGACGCAGCATCAGGAGAACCGTCGTCACCGCTGCGGCGCGATTGGCATGCATGCCCACGGGCCGCGACTGCTCGATCGCCGCTGCTGCGGCTTCGCAGACATCGACCTGCACCGCCGGCGCTCGGCCGGCCAAGAGGTCTTCCCCGATGGTTCGCCATGCGGATTGTGCAATCCCGACGCCTCGACCTATCGCCGCTTGGGCCTGCTCAGGAATCTCACGCCAGTCGATCTCCGCAATCTGGGCTTCGAGCATCTGCGACTGCGTAGCAAACCGATTCACGGCCATGATGCGGCCCAGCCAGCTGCCCTTCTCGCGGCGGACTGCTGCAGACTCGGCCAAGGCTGCCCGAAGCATGGACAGTTGAGCGGACAGTGCGGCTACCGGCTCCGAATCTCTCTCGAGATCCGCAGGTTCTCCGGCGAGCACGCCCGACACACGCCGGAGGCGATGGTCGGCCCGCACGAGCCGCTCACAAAGGTCGCCCGAGAGTTTGCGTTCAGCCGATGTTGGCCACAGCAGTTTGGCGATCAATGCCGTCCCAACGACACCGATCGAGATTTCGATGCACCGGGCGAGCCCGCGTGGAACCACCGCCGAAGGGTCTTCCCATACAGGCGCCATGATGATGACGAGCGTCACACAGCCCAAGTAGGCCGCGTACGGCGACACCTCCTGGACTTGGGACAGGTACAGGAGGAACATGAACGCCATCGCAAACACGATGAGCAGCATGGCGGGCGACTGAGGAAACATGCCGACGATGCCAACAACGATCGCAAAGGTCGCGAAGGTCGCGCCCACACGATCAGCGCCCTTTCTCCACGTCGAACCGACGTCGCTGCTCGCAAGAATGAAAACCGTCAGCAGCGCCCAATAGGCGCTGTCGGGCACGAGCCAGATTGCCAGCAGTCCGACCACCGCGAAGGTCGCGCCAATGCGGCAGGCACTTCGCCACCGAGCCGGCGAACCGGTGACCACCTGACTCTTGATGGACAGCGCCCGCGACACCTGCCTCTGGTTGACCCGAGCCGATTCGATGGGCCAATCCTAAACCATCATCGATCCGACCGGCGCTCCCCTTTGACCCGTCCCATGTCCGCCTCCTCCTCCTCGGCCTCCTGCCGCGTGTACAGCCGCCAGTACCGCCCCTTCGCAGCGAGCAGATCTCGATGCGTGCCCTGCTCGACGATGCGGCCATGGTCGATGACCAGGATGACATCCGCCGCCCGAATGGTGGAGAGCCGGTGTGCGATGACAAAGGCGATCCGCCCCTTGAGCACGGTGTCAATGGCAGACTGGATGAGCTGTTCCGTTTCGGTGTCCACCGAACTCGTCGCCTCGTCCATAATGAAAACCTGCGGATCTGCCAGCACGGCGCGGGCCAACGCGATGAGTTGTCGCTGGCCGACGGACAACCGCGCCCCTCCTTCGCCCACCTCGGCATCGAAGCCGCCGTCGTGGTCCTCGATGAACCTGTGCGCGTTGACGAGCCTCGCGGCATGCTCGACCTCGGCGTCGCTCGCGTCGAGTCTCCCATAGCGGATGTTCTCTCGAATCGTCCCGGAGAAGAGGTACGGAGTCTGCAGGACAACGCCGAGTTGGGACTGGTACCAGCGAAGGCCCCGCTTGCGGTACTCCACGCCGTCCAACAGGATCTCGCCGCGTCTCGGCTCGTAGAACCGTGCTGCCAGCGACGCGATGGTTGACTTACCGCCCCCCGTCGCTCCGACCAACGCGACCGTCTGCCCTTCCGTAATCTGAAGATTGAAGTCCAGAAGCACCGGCTCATCGGGCTTGTACCAGAAGTCAATGTGCTTGAACTCGATGGTGGCGATCCGCTCGACTCCACCATCCTCCGCCATGTCGCCTGCTGCGGCCTGTATCGCCGCCGAGACTTCCTCGGTGTCACGTATGTCGGGGACAGTCTCAATGAGCGTCTGCACACGCTCGGCCGCGGCCTGCGCCGCCTGAAGATCCGTGATGCGTGAAGCAATCTCCTGGATCGGCATGGAGAAAAGCACCGCAAACTGCATGAACGCAATGAGGTCGCCCAGCGAGAGATCGCCGCCAGCCTGAATCTGCAGACCACCCTTCCAGATCGCCATCCCCACCCCGACTGCCCCCAACGAAATGATGCATGGGAGATACACAGCACTCTGCAAAGAGTTGCGAACGGTGTACCGCCTGAGGTCGCCCGATTGCGATTGAAACTCCTCGAGGCTCTCCGACTCGCGAGCCAGCGCACGCGTCGTGCGAACTCCCATGAGCCCCTCGTTGTACACACCGGTGATGATCGAATTCGTCCTGCGAACAAGCCGGCTGCTTCGGAGTAGCTTTCGCTGGAAGTACCAACTGATCAAGGCCAAGGGTGGCACGATGATGAGCACCCAAAGACCGAGCCGCCAGTCAAGAAGAAGCATGGCGATGGCGATTCCAGAAAGGAAGCAACTCCCCCAGGCGAGATCCAGGAGAAACCATGGCAGGAGGCTACTGATCTTGGTGCAATCACTGGTCAGGCGGGAGACGAGCCAGCCGGTCGGTCGCGTGTCGTAGTAGGAAAACGGCAGGTCCTGCAGCCTTGAGAAGCCCTGCTCGCGGAGGTCGTAGGCAACTCCGGTGGAGAGGTGGCCAGCGGCGCGAATGAACAACCACACGATCGCGGAGAAGGCCGTCACCAACACCACGTACATGATGGCATACAGGATGAACGCCCGGTCAGTCCGGCCGGCCACGGCCTCGTCGATCAGCCACGCATTGCTGATCGGAAGCAGCGTCTCGACGGCGGCAAGCATGACGCCACTGCACACCATCGTCCAGAACCAGCGGCGATGCGGCCGGGCGTGCCGAAGAATTCGCCGCCACAACCCCCAGTCAAACTTGCCACCGGAGAACTCCTCTTCTTGGATGAAGGGGGACGCGCCCATTATGCAGCGCCCTCCTCGGTCGACTCGATCGTCGTTTGAATCTCCCAAAGGCGACGGTACATGCCCTCCTGGGCCGACAGCGCCTCATGTGTTCCTCGCTGAATGATGTGTCCTTCATCGAGCACAATGATGTCATCGGCAGCGGCCAGGGTTGAGAGCCGATGCGCGATCACGACGGTGGTCTGCCGACCACGTCGATCATGCATGGCTTCGAGGATCAACCGTTCCGTGCGCGTGTCGACCGCACTCAACGCGTCGTCAAGCACAAGAATGTCCGGCTGCTGCAACAACGCCCGCGCGATCGCAACACGCTGTCGCTGGCCGCCTGAAAGCGTCACGCCCCGCTCCCCGACGAGGGTTTCGTAACCCTCATCGAACTCCAGAATCGAATCGTGAATGCACGCGACCCGGGTGGCGAGCCGAACTTCATCGTCATTGGCGCCGCGGCGGGACAGGGCGATGTTGTCGTGAATAGAACGTGAGTACAAGAACGGGTCCTGCATCACCACGGCCATTCGCCTGCGGTGCAATTGGCGATCGAGCGTCGTGATATCCACCCCATCGACACGAATCGCGCCGCCGTCCGGATCGTAGAAACGAAGCAGAAGATTGATGAGCGTCGTCTTTCCGCTCCCCGACGGACCGACGACAGCCAGCGTCTTTCCCGCCGCCACGGTAAACGTCAGGTCGCGAACGACCGGCGTCTCACCGTGGGCGAAACTCACCGCATCGAACTCAAGCCGACCGGGCTGCGCTGCCTCGGGTGGGGCAGCACACCCCGTCACAGGCTCCACCGGCGACTCGAGAATCTCGTGAATGCGGTCAACCGCCACGATCGCCTTCCCCAACTCGGCCAACAACCGACCCATCATGCGAACAGGCCACACGTACATGGACACGGCGGCGATGAAGAAGTAGTAGGTTCCGATCTCAAGCGAGCCGACGGCCACCCAGTACCCACCAAGGATGAAGACAAGCGCCTTCTGAAGAAAGCAGAGCTCATCCGACGCAGCCCAGAACCAGGAGAGGATCGCGTACAGCCGATAGTCCAAACGTCGATGTTCGTCATTTCGTTCGTGGAACTTCTCACGCTCGAAGTCCTGACGCGCGAAGGCTCGTACAACGCGAATGCCTGTCAGGTTCTCATTGACACAGGCCGTGAGGCGGCCCTCTGCCTCATCCTTCTCTCGAAAGACTGATTTGACACGGCCAAAAAAGTACACGGCCGAACCGACGATCAATGGAAGCACGACCACGCTCGCGATGGTCATTCGTACGTCCATCATGTACATGATGGGCAGTGGAATGAGCATCATCGCAATGGCTCGACCGATTTCGATGACCTGCATCGCCAGGAAGTTCCGCAGCGTGTCCACGTCGGACGTGCATCGCTGCAGCACGTCGCCGGTCTCGGTCCGGTCGTACCAGGAGCAGGGCAGGTGGTTGAGATGATTGTGCAAGCGGTCCCTCAGCCGGCACACGACCGATTCCGCAGCGATGGCGACCCACCGCCCCCGGAAGTACGTGGCTACCGCAGCCAGGAGCGTGAGCCCGATCACGGCGACCGCCGCCAGCCATAAGTGCTCGCTCAGGAACGCGCGGCCGCCCAGCAGCCACAGACCCATCCGTTCGGGCCATGAGCCCTCACGCACCTCGTCGGTGAGCACCCCATCGAGCACCACCTGCGGCACGATCGGCACCGCGTACAGGAGCATCGACGCCAGAATCAGCGAGCCCAGCGCCCCGGCGTACCGAATGCGCTGCCCTTCGAGCAGGGTCCAGATGGTGTGAATGCGATCGAACATGGGTCGGCAGGTGCTCAACAACTGTTGAACACCTGCCATGATATGGGAATGGAACAGCCGCCGCGACGACCGCGGCGGCTGAGCGTGTTCAGGTCAGTGGTCGGTCACAGCCAGTCGCATGTTCCCCACTGGTCCATCGCCGTCAGCAGATCCTCGACATCGACCACGCCATCTCCATTTGCATCGCCCATTGGGCCCGCGGTCCCCCACCATGCCACGACGGTCAACAGGTCATTGATATCCACGGTACCGCTGCCGTCAAAGTCACTGCTGCACGGACAGTCATCGAACAACACACCTTCGCCATCAGTCCAATCGCCGGCAATGTCCGATCCAGCCGAGGCGTCGTTGTCACAGAATGATGTATCCGATATGGCCAGGTCGGACTGCGGCGCGGCCACATGGCCATTGTGAATGCCGCCGCCCTGGCCCGCTGCCGCATTGGCATCGAACCGACATCCTTGAATCACGACCGTCGAATCGTGCGTCTGCATGCCTCCTCCCTGCGCGCCCGCGGAGTTCGACCTGAACCGGCAGTTCTCAAAGATCACGGTTCCTGCGCCGCCGACGTTGGCGCCGCCACCGTCGGCGGCCGCGTGATTGTCCTCAACGATCATGTGTCGAAATGTGATGTCGACACCTGTGCCACACAGCAGACCGCCCCCGCCACCGCCCGTCCAGCAGTGTCGCACCGTGAAACCGTCCACGACAATTCCGGTTCCGCCGAATGAACTGGAGATGCCCCGCCGCACGCCCTCGCCGTCGATCATCGTCGATTCCGGTCCTTCAATGGATCGAAGCGTCACGACGCGGCCCGGGAAGTTGATCACCGTACCACCATCGCCTGTGTACATGCCCGGCATCACCACCACTTCGTCACCATCGGAGGCGAACTCCAGCGCCGCCTGGATGGTGTCAAAGTCCGCCGGCCCGTCATCGTCCACCGTGATGGCGTGGCAGGCGACGCCCGCCTCGCAACAGTCAGGAACACCGTCTCCGTTCGAGTCTTCGTGAGTTCCGTCCAGAATCTCCCCGTAGTCGATCACGCCATCACCATCACAGTCGGCAGACCACTCAAAGATGGCCGCCCACTGGATTGTGCCTTGAAAGTCGCCCCAGACACCATCTTCCTGCCAGCGGGACCCGAGTATCCCCGCGCCGCTTCCGTAGTCGGGGAGATCGTCTGGCTGCTCAATGCCCTCGACAACCCCCCAGTTGGTGAAGTCCCAAGGTTCCCCGGTCACCCACCTCCAGCCCCCGTCGGGCTCGGCATAGTCGTCGGCATCGACATCCTGATACCCGCCTGTCACGAAGGCGCTCGTCGCGAATCCTGCATCCCGCACAGACTCGACAAAAGCGTTCTCCTTGGCGGACGTCATCGTCACCAGATGGGCACCCCGGAGCGATGCCTCGGCAGCCCACTCCGCAGCAGTCTGATCGCCGCCGATGTACTCGTACCAGTGCCCGTTTTCGGCCCACTGGACCGGCTCGCCCCAGGCCATCGATGACATCACACAGCACCAGCCACATACCAGCAGCCTTCCAACAGGTTCATACCTCATCGTGCGCTCCTCTCACCGGCCACCGCGGCCTGCACTCACCCATGCGTCATTGGCGCACAACCCTGCAACGCCCATCCCTGAAGCCGGTTACGGCCCTGGACGACCACTTCCCGTTGACAGGGCGGCAAGGCCGGCCTCGGCATGCCGCCGAATCTCCGCATCGGGCATCACACCCCGGTACACAGCCACTTCATCGATCCAGCCGCGATGGTGGTACGCCCATGCCGACTCGCCATGGCGGCCGATCATGAGCGGCTCATCGTTGGTTCCGAAGATGCCGCCAGGCACTGGCTGGCCTGCGACCATGTCACCGTCAAGCCACAACTGCTGCGTCCCCCCCGGTCCCGGGCAGGTCCAGACCACATGGTGCCAGGCAGCGGGATCGGCCTTCGGTTGGGCATCGAGCACCGGCGTTCCGTTTCGACCGGCCGCCCGGACGGCGATGGTCCCCGGCACGACACCGCGGCCGACCGACATTCGATAGAAGCCCGCCCCGGTGTCACGCCCTTTCGAGAGTGCATACGTCGTACCGGGCGGTTCAATCTCATCCAGTCGGAACCAAAACTCGATGCTCATTGGGCCGTTGAGGTGCAGTGGCAGGCTGGAAGGAACCGTCAACCCCCCAGCCTGGAGGTACGCAGCCCCGCCGATGCCGCCCTGCCCAACAGAAACGCTCCCCGACCACGTGCCATCAAGCGAATCGGAGGATGTACCGGCATTGGGCTCGATCTGACGATACTCATTGAAGTCCCAGTAGCCGGCGGGCTCTGCGGCCAATACAAGGGCTGAATAGCGTGAAGTCCCCCGATCGACCGGCGAGAAGAGCCAGCCAACAGCAGCCACCACAAGCACCACGAGAACCATCAGCATCCATGTCCCCCACATGCGTGGAACGATCGCACCCTGGAGCGCGGCATCGAGCTCCTCGCGAAACGCAGCGGCATTGGGAGGTCGGGCCTGAGGATGCTTGGACAGTGCTGCGTTGATCGCGTCCTCGAGCCCGTGCGGAAGCCCGGGCGCAAAGTGCGACAATGGAATAGGTGCCAGTTCTCTGGCCACGTGCGCAGCAGCAATGGGATCGCGTGGGCTGGGATGAGGATTGTGGCCTGCGAGCATTCGATAGAGCACGGCACCAAGGGCAAAAACGTCCGATGCCGGCGTTGCGGGGCCGTCATAACACTCCGGAGCCATGAATCCAGGCGTACCACCCCGCTGATCGTCGCGTGGCATCTGGTGACCGCTTGCCAGATCGAGATCAATCACGTGCACATCGCCCGCCCCATCGACCAGGAGGTTTCCGGGCGCGATGTCCCCATGGGCGATGCCCTGCGCGTGCAGGCTCGCCACCACTTCGCAGGCCTCCATCACCAGCCGCGTCCGATCTGCGGCGGTTGCGGCGCGGTCTGCCGCAGCATCAAGAATGGGTTCGGCATGGGGAACAAGGGGCGCCGCCACCCACGGGCACGGCGAATCGCCCCACTCACATGGAAGGGCAAGGCGTGGATGGCTGTGATCTGCGAATCTGCCAGGCTCCACGATGGCCGACATCAGTTTGACAGCAGCGCGATCCGGCCCCTCCCAGGGGGAGGTCGCCACCCCTTCATAGACGCAACCACGCCCACCTCGCCCAAGCGGCCGAAGGAGTCGCCATCGGCCCACCGTGGTACCAAGGACGTCATCCGTCGCGTCCACATCAAAGCTGGCATGCTTCAGCAGCCGTTCGACAGCCGCTCGCACCCGGACATCACCCTCGCAGGCCACCTCCAACCAGGCACTCCGAAGAGATGCAGGAACGGCCAACGCTCCGATGAATATCGGGCGGCTCACATCCGAAAGCGGCGGATCATCGGGAAAGGCGTGCATGTCGCTCCTGCAGCGGGGTACACTGGCGGCCATGGGTCCGCTTAGGGATACATGCGCAGTGCGTACGTGAGCGTGCAATCGGGGCCGACCGTGAATCATCTTTGCGAGCACATCAGCGATCCGCCCGGGACCGGTGACCTGACCACACTGCTTGGGCGTATGGCAGGTGGCGACGACGATGCGATGGCGACCCTCTGGGGACAGGTGCAGTCCGAACTTCGCATCATGGCTTCACGACTCCTCTCGAGGGAATCCTCAGCAGTCACCCTCCAGACGACGCAACTCATCAACGAGGCGTGGATTCGACTCCATGGCGGAGGTTCCGAGACGACCTGGGAGCATCGTGGTCACTTTTTCGGCAGTGTGTCTCGAGCCATGGGCCAAGTACTGATTGACCGCGCACGCCGCCGCCACACCCAGAAACGCGGGTCCGGAGTCCGCCCGGTGTCGTTGTCCGCCCTCGATGATCCGCCGCTCACCCCTGCGACGCTGACAGACACTTCGTTGGAGCCGCTGCTCCTCGAGTTGCAGCAGATGAGGCACGAGTCTCCGCGAGCCAACGACGTGGTGTGGCTGCGGCTGGCAGCCGGGCTCACCATGCCTCACATTGCGGCCGCCCTGGACATCTCCGAGCGTACGGCCGCCCACGACTGGCAGTGGGCGTGCGCGTGGCTTCGAGATCGTCTCAGTCCAATGGCATAGGCCTACGCCAGCAACGCCTGCACGAACGCAGGCACGGTCTCCGATGCCGATCCGGTCGCGGTGTGTCTGAAATCGGTCGAGATTGACGTGCGGTGGAGGTTGAACTCCACGCTCGGACCATTCACCCAGTGGACGAAGCCTGCTGCCGGATAGACCTGCCCGGCCGTTCCAATGCAGAGAAAGAGCCCGGCCTGCTCAAGTGCTGCGCCGATCGCGTCCGACTCGAGAATGGGCTCGCCGAACCAGACGATGTGTGGCCGCCAGCGGCCGTCCATGGTCGCCCCGTCGCAGTCCGCCTGCCAGGCACGCACGTCGCCGCTGTCCAGATGGCGAATCTTGAGAAGCTCGCCGTGCATGTGCAGCACCTGGCTGCTCCCAGCACGCTCATGCAGGTCATCGACATTCTGCGTGATGATGGTCACGGGCGAGGGCCAATCTTCAGCCAGTCGCGCCACGGCAACGTGCGCTTCGTTCGGCGCCACGGCAGCCGAAAGCAGCGCTCGCCGCCGCATGTTGTAGAAGTCATGGACCAGGTCAGGATCACGCACGAATGCCTCGGGAGATGCCACATCCTCGACCCGGTGCCCTGCCCAGAGCCCGCCCTGCCCACGAAAGGTGGACAGTCCGCTCTCGGCGCTGATGCCGGCGCCAGTCAAAACGACAATCGGTGGGCGGCGCCCTTCCAACGATCGCAGTACTTCGCGGGCAACCTCCACAGAGGGACAACCTATCACGCCCTGAAGGAATGAGCCCCCCACGAAACAAGCCCGCCCCGAAATGAGCCACCACTACCACCACCACCGGAATGAAACCGCCCCGGCTCGCCGAAGCGAACCGGGGCGGATCTGACCCCCGGAGTTGTGGGCATCAATCACTCCAGCCCGAGAGAACGGCAAGCACGTCATTGATGTCGCACAACCCATCACCGGTCGCATCGCCTCCCGACCACGGCGAGCCCTGCTGGCCCCAGGCGCCGAGAATCGTGAGCAGGTCATTGATGTCGGTACGCTGGTCGCCGTTGACGTCCGTTGGGTCGCCAACGCAGACATCGACGGTCGTCGATCGCTCGAATCCGAGGCTGTCGCGGACTTCAACCTTCACCGATCGGGTGCGGGTGGGTCGAGCGGGATCGCTCTGGGTGAATGCCGCGCAGAGACGGAGGTCATTGCCGAGTTGCGCTCCGGTCGCCGGATTGATCCAACGCACCTGCATCTGCCCATCGAAGGTCTCCACGTGGGCATCCAGGCAGACAGTCTCGCCCACCGCGAAGCAGTTCTGCTCGTGGCCGCTCACAGAGACGGAGGGGGCAGGCGTCGCAGCCGACATACACAGCGTCACTTCAGACGAGTCGCCGTCCTCGCCGTACACCAGGCAGCGAATCCCGTAGGTCGGCAGCAGGTGTGGCTGGCCATCGCCAGCCGTCTCGAGCCAGTAGCCGAGCTGCACATCGCGAACCTCGACATCCGACAAGGGCATCCGAGCGCCATTGAGTGTCGCTGGCCCGCCCTGCTCGGCCAGTTGCTCGAGCGTCTCCTGAAAGTCCAGCACGCCGGCGTCCCCGGACGGTTCAACCGCGGTCCAGGCCTGAACCGAAGCCTTGGCCAGGCGGCCCTGATCACCAAACTCCACCGTCGCCTCGCCACCGGGGCCGAAGGTCGGATACCCGGCAAGTTGACGGCGATAGATGATGCGAGTTCGCGTCGCGACCGACTGCCCGGAGGCGTCTGGGTCGTCCTTGGAGAGTTGCGAGTCCATCCAGAACAGATCCTGGCCAACCCAATCCCGATCCTCCATCGGGATGCCGATCGCGGCCAGTACAACTTCTGCCTTCTCATAGGCATCCTGAGTCGATGGGAGCGACGGTGTGGCCGTCGGATCACTCGGCATCAGCACCGCTCGATCGACGATGTCCACCGAGCCGTCGGCAATCCAGATCCGCGCTTCGTGGTCACCCTGGACGGCGATGACCTCGGCCTGCTCGCCGTCGGGACCGACGTCAGCGCCGCAGAGGAGCCCAAGACGCTGGCACAAACTGTCCGCCATCGCGGCCGCGGCGTCCGCATCGACATCGGGCGGAATCGTCTTGAAGACCGGCATGGACTGCCGGCCAGAAGCCGCCAACGAGGCGAGCAGATCACGCTCGACCCGAATCGTCATGGCGGCGCCGGCAATCTCAATCGCGTCTGCCAGTGGGGCCGGCGGTGCGGCTTCTTCGCGACCGCGCGTGTCGAATGTCCAGTAGGTGTAATAGTTGTCGACGGTCGGATCGCTGTGAACGGTTCCTTCGCCCCAGAGGTAGTCCGATCCCATGGTTCCGTTTTCGCCGACGACCCGAGCCGTCCGATCGACATGCCCGTGCGTCTTCTCAGCAGCCCAGAACCAGGACTCCTTCACCGGATAGGCCGAATCGAACCAACCGGAGTCGACCATGCGTTGTCCGAAGTGCTTTCCGAACTCGATGTCGTACATGTTGGTCTTCCAGCCCATGATGAGGTGTGCCCCGGCAAAGGCCGATGCCCACCTCGCCGGCTGCTTCATCGTCTGACAGGCGCTCATGCCGAGCCACTCCATGTCGTCATCCCCCCAGCACTCATGGGCATCGCCCGCAGTCATCTTGCGGTCGTCCCAGTCATCGTCGCTGAATGTGACACATCGGGTGGAATCGCTGTAGTACTCGCCGGTTCCTGTGGACCCGTGGCCCGAGAAGAACACGAGGTCGTGCTCGTCAGCGAAATCATTGTTGGTACCGCCGTACTCGACGCGTTTGAAGTCCTGCTCCCAGGCCAGCGAATTCGTCCACCCCTGGACATCCCAATCGCCCGGAAGCGCATCGCGAAGTCCTCGAGCATCTTCGATCGTCTTGCTCAATGGGCTGCTTGAGTAGTTCTCGACGGCCTCATAGAGGTAGCTCTTCCCATCGCCCTCCGCGCGGTCCTGGGTGTCAGGGTCGTGCTGTACCAAGTCGGCGTACACATCACGCACCTGAACCGATTCGGATGTGGCCACACCGCGAGGCGTCACGCGAAGCCCCATCCATCGGCCGGCTTCGCCCTGTACGACCAGCGTTCCGCCAGCGCGGCTCGCCGTCCCCCAGTGACGCCAGCGGCCATCGGTCTGCAGAACCTCAACGGCCAGGTCCTGGGCGTCTGTCGAGAGTTCCACCCGATTGATCCACCGAGGCTGACCGATGAAACGAAGCTCCAGCGACATGCTCCCGTCGGCGGGCAGTGTCGCTGCAGACTTGACATCGTTGTCGATCGCAGCCGTCACGCTCGCATCAGTGATGACCGCGCGATCGGTCGTCGATCGAAGCCCGATGCGAGAGAACACCGCCTTGTTGGGCTGGGCGGCGATGGTCGCGTCCGTTCTGAACGGAACGTCCTCGGCGGAGCCCAGGAGAATGAAGGGCGTCTCTGCGCTGGATGCAGGAGGGGCGGCAGCAACGGGTGTCGCTGCCAGAAGGAGCATCGGCAGGGCTGTTCGTGGGTTCATGTACGTGTCTCCATGTCTGCCCCCCTGTGAGGGTCGTTGTGTGGGTGGCGGTGCCGCCACCAGCAGTCCGCATGGACCTTCCGTTTCTGTCAGATCGGGCACAAAAAAGCGAGAACGCCGCCTGCAACCGACCGCGAAACCTCGGCGGTCTCCGTTGGCACCAACGCCATCAACGTCCGATAGTCGGCCGCCACACCCCAGCAGCCTTTTCTCTCGCATATTGCAGTGCAACCGAGTCGCGTGCCGACACTGTGTTCGGCTCGCCATGTCGAGAGGAGCACTGCGATGACCGATGGAACAGAGACTGGATCAAACTGCTGCACTACCGGCAAGAAATCATGTTGCCCCGGCTTCAAGTGCCTGTATGCGCTGCTTCACATCGCCATCCTGACGTGCATGTCCATGGCACTCTGGAAGGCAGCATGGGCCATTGAAGCACTCGCCCCCGCCAGCGGCTGAGCTGGCCTGACAACCGAACTCCTTGGAGCCCTTCCCCTTTCCGCTTTGAGGAAACGGGAAGGGCCCTCACCTCTCAGGTGCTCGGCATCAACACCGAGCGCCACTCCGGACGGTCCTTGACGCGCACCCGGGTGGCTCTACAGTGGGACTGTGCTCGCATACACCCTCGCCATCTCGATGTCCCTGGCGGCACCACTTGAGCCGGTGTCAGGCAACGGTGACATGTACGTGCGCATTCAGCTCGGGAATCATCCCGACGAGTTCTGCGACGTTGAGCGCGCGACGACGCTGTCGATGGACGATCTATTGACCGGCACCGAGGATCACGAAATCTGCATCGAAGGTGGCACGTCCTGCCAGTCACGCGCCGAAGCGGAGATCGAAGTCTCCGAACTCGGGTTCGGCGTCGCCATCAACGGCTGGGGCGAGGCCGTCGGCCTCGATCTGTACGACGCCTTCAGCAGACACGACATCACCGCGAGCCTGACCCTCGCAGCCGCCGAGGACCTTCGAGTCCGTGTCGACTGGTTCCATCTGGCGGCCGGGCTCGGATGGGTCGCGCTGGAGGTCCGTCGTATCGGTGATCTGGACGGTGGTGGTGCTCCATCTCCCCCGATCATCGATCGATCTGCGTCGTCGGACATCGATGTCGTCATGGAAGACGGCGTGGATGTGCTTCACCTCCCCGCCGGGCTGTGGCGCATCCAGACCGGTTCGTCACATCAGGCGATGACGCCTGGTGCGCCGGGCCTTCAGCACGCATTCGCTCGAACAACCCACACTGCGGCGTTCGTGCCACTGGGAGACGTCGATGGCAGCGACACCGTTGACGTCGCCGACCTCTTGAGTGTGATCGACACGTGGGGCCCTTGCGACACCCCCTGCCCGCCGGACCTCGACAGTGACGGCCTCGTGGGAGTCACAGACGTACTGATGGTCCTCTCCGACTGGGGCGATTGAGCCCGGCGGCCCGCAGCAGGCTCAGCAGCTCGAGCCGAACACTTCAAGAACCTGCAAAAGATCCGAGACATCAGTCTGGCCATCGCCGTTGACGTCACCATCGGCCGTCGCCCACGTCTCGATCACCAGCAACACATCCGCAAGATCCACACCGCCGTCACCCGAGAGATCTTCCGGGCAGTCGCTGGCGGAAGGTTTCCAGGCGTCCGGCATGCGCGCGTATTGAAACACACCGTACCGCGGCCGCTTCGCCTCCGCAGCGGGGCTACCACCGTTCCAGTACTGGGTGAAAAACGCGTCGTCGAACGCCTCGCAAAAGGACTTGAACGTCTCGATGCTCGCGCCGCTTCCGGGTGCCGCGTCCCAGGTGCCAAACGCGTCGATCGTCCCGAGCGCCGTGGACTCGCTGCTGAACATGAGCCAGACGCGAGAGAGGTCTGCGCCCGTGAAACAGTCTGGTGGCGTCTCCGAGCCAGTGCACAGCGGCGTCTTGGCACCGAACAGAAAGCCAAAGCTCGACTGGGACGGACAACTCGCTGTTGGCGTCCCAAGGATGTCGGCCACCGGGTTGGACGCCGCCGACGCCCGGGTATAGATGGTTTCCGGCGCGGCCGGGCTTGGGTTCGCCGTATGGGG
>CAZSSV010000030.1:0-14996 GCA_964609425.1 uncultured Isosphaeraceae bacterium
CACGGTGACCGCCGAGACCGCGCTCGATGCACTTGGCCACCACGAAGCATTCGGCTTCAATTTTGATCCCAGCCATCTGGTGTGGCAGGGTGTCGACCCGGCCAGGTTCATTGATCGGTTTCCGGACCGAATCTTTCATTGCCACATGAAGGACGTGAAGGTCACACTCGATGGTGACGCTGGCATTTTGGGGTCGCATCTGCAGTTCGGTGACGCCCGGCGAGGATGGGACTTTGTAAGTGTGGGTCGCGGTGATGTGGACTTCGACGCGATCATCCGATCGCTGAATCGCGCCGGCTATGACGGCCCGTTGTCGATCGAATGGGAGGACAGCGCCATGCATCGCGAGCAGGGCGCTCGGGAGAGTTGCCAGTATGTCCGCGGCATCGACATCACGCCGCCATCGGGCGGATTTGAAGAGGCCTTCGGAGCATGATTTCGGCGGTCATGCATGCTGCGTTGATCGGGTTTGGGGCGGTCCCGAGCGTGCAGGTCTTCAGCAAGACGTGCGGATTTCGACACGCCTCCATCGAGGCAGGTGTTGAGGCACTGCGTGACTTGGGGGCGGCGCGGTGGCGGATCTCGGCCACCGAAGACTCACACGAGTTGATTCGACGTTTGGGCTCATCGGACGTGGTTGTGTTTCTCAACACGACACAGGATGTGCTCGATGTTGAGCACCAAGCCGTGTTCGAGCGGTGGCTTCGGAGCGGCGGCGGCTTTCTCGGCGTGCATGCCGCAGCGGACACCGAGTACAACTGGCCGTTCTACGGGACGCTGCTGGGGGGCGCGTGGTTTGCTCGCCATCCGGCCATTCAAGAGGCAGTGATCGACATCGAGGACAGGGCACATCCGACCGTGGCCCACCTGCCGAGCACGTGGTCTCGAACCGACGAGTGGTACGACTTTGTCGACTCGCCCCGCGAGCAGGTGCATGTGATCGCATCGCTCGACGAGTCGAGCTACCAGGGTGGCGGGATGGGCGGCGATCATCCCATTATCTGGACAGTGCCGGTCGGGCAGGGCGCGGCCATCTACACCGGCCTTGGGCACACGTCGGAGAGTTGGCGTGAGCCTGCCTTTCTGGAGCATGTGGCGAGCGCCATTGATTGGGCCGCCCAGGACGGTTGGGTGACGCTGTCGAGTGCGTTGGATGCGTGGAGGAGCGGGGGCGGGTGGCGAATGCGTGGCGCTGCGGTTGGCAATGGGACCACAATCAGTTCAAAGCAGGGCAGTGGCGTGCTGGTCAACGACGCCGGTCCACGGGCTGGAGATCTCGTCACACGCGCATCGTTCGGTGACTGCGCGGTTCATGTCGAGTTTCTGATTCCTGAGGGTGGCAACTCCGGTGTCTACCTGCAGGGTCGATACGAGATTCAGATTCTCGATAGCCACGGTGTGGAGTCTCCGACGCCCGGAGATTGTGGTGGTGTGTATGAGCGATGGGACGAGTCGCGTGAGCCCAAAGGGTTTGAGGGCACGCCGCCCGCCGTCAATGGCTCATCGCCTGCAGGCGTCTGGCAGTCGTACGACATCGTGTTTCGCGCCCCCCGATTCGGACCGGACGGCCTGAAGGTCGAAGATGCTCGGCTCGAACGCGTCGTGCACAATGGGGTGCCGATCCACCAGCGCGTGACGCTCTCCGGGCCGACCAGAGGCGGCGGAACACGAGAGTCGGCCACTGGCCCGCTGCGGCTGCAGGGAGATCATGGCCCGGTCGCGTATCGAAATCTGAGAATTCGCCGGCTTGATCTTGAGTGACGCTGGATTCAGACCGGGCAGGGACCCCAGGCATTGATGATGAGGAGGAGGTCGTCCACATTGACCACCGAATCGCCCGTGAGATCTTCCACGCAGACGCAGCCACCCCACGCACTGATGATGGCAAGAATGTCGTCGGATCCGATCTCGCCGTCTGCGGTGACGTCGTAGCCGCAGACTGGACAGAAGTCATTGCCCCCATGGTCGTCCCACGTGCCCAAGATGTGATCGGGGGCGTTGTTGCACATGGTGCTGTCGGCAATGACGGCGTTGGAGCAGTCGCAGCTCTTAGACAGCCCGCCACCGCGAATGCCGGCGGTATTGCCTTCAAAGTTGCACCCCTCGTGAATGCCATTGCTGTCATTTCCATAGGCAAGTCCCCCTCCGTGCACGGTGGCCGCGTTGTCGATGAACGCGCAGTCAATCATGACCGGATGGGAGAGGTGGTGAATGCGCATGCCGCCCCCGTCGGTGGTGGCCACGCAGTTCTGGACGTTGACGTCGATGAAGAGGGGGTCGCCTTCCCAGATGCTCACACCCCCGCCCATCTGTGCCTGGCAATCACGCACGACGCACGCTTCAATCGTGGGCGATGCGAGGTGAATGTAGATGCCGGCACCGCTGCGAAGATCCTCAAAGACGGTGCCGCCGCCGCTGCCCGTCACCGTGAAGCCACGCAGCACGGCATCGCGGCTCTCCCCGTGCGCGAAGACCACGGCCGAAGGCGCGGTGCCGCCGTCAATGGTTGTGACCTCTGGGCCGAGGCGGCTCTCCACAACGATGTCCTTGCCACGAAAGCTCAGCCACTCGGTCCAGGTGCCGGCAGCGACCGAGACGGTATCGCCGGCTGCGGCGACATTGATGGCTGCCTGAATGCTGCCATAGGCCTCGGGTACGTTCAGGACATCCGCCCCACCATGGGACACCGGCAGGAGCAACGTTGAGAGTATGGCGAGGTGTCGCACGGGGGAACTCCTGACTGCCCTCCCAGGGCCTGGTGCCCAGTATGGCTGGGCCGGTCGGCCGGGGCAAGGCCGCTGTGCCAGGCGAGATGCGGAAACCCCCTCCCTCAAGGGAGGGAGGGGGCGGGGTGCTTCCGCTTCAGACGCCGTGGCGGCGTGGTGACGGGCCGAAATCAGCCACAGGGGCCCCATCCGCCCACGATCTCGAGGATGTCATTGGTGTCGACCATGCCGTCACCGGTGACATCCGCCGCGCCGCAGTCACTGGAGCATCCAAACTCACCGATGACGAGCAAGAGGTCGTCGGCACCCACGTCGCCGGAGCCGTCGGTGTCGCCCGGGCAGGGCTCGGTGTCGCTTGAGTCCACAGCGCTGATCACGACATCATCGATGTTCCAGCCGCTGTATGCCCACGCCCAGTCACTGACCGAGTGGGTCCAGCGGAGGTACACGGACGAGTTGCCGTCCGCTGCGCCGGAGATGTCAAACTCCTGTGGCGTCCAGCTGCTGTCCGCAGTCTCGCCACTGCTGGGATTCGCCCAGAGCGTCGTCCAGTCTTCACCATTGTTGGAGACCTGGAACTCGTCGATGACGTAACTCTGGTAGTCGCAGTTCAGCCATCGCTGGAAAGAGACCGACGTATCCGTGTAGGTGGAGCAGTCGATCGCTTCGGACGTGAGGGCATACGGCCCACCCGGCGTGAGGCTGTAGTCGCCATTGAGATTGACGCCGTAGACGTTGTCACCGGTGGCGCCACTGGACGGGTCAGCGTTTCCGTAACTGTCACCGCCTTGGCCCGTTGGCTGACCGAATCCCCACTCGCCTTCCATCGACCAGCCCGGATCGCTGTCGAAGGTCCAGGTGCGGACCGGGACTGGCACGCCCACTGTGACGGAGACATCCTTGCTGGTGTCCCCGTCGTGGCTGTCGAGGTTGGTGAAGTAGAGGCTGATGGCGTGATTGCCGTTGGGAAGGCTGTTGGCCGAACCATTCAGCGCCGCAGAGACGATGACCTCGCCCCCGACCGGGATCGCGCCTGAGGTCGGGAAGACGTTGAGCCAACTGCCTCCCTCGACGCTGACATCGAAGTTGATCGGCACGTCTTCGTAGTTGGTCAGGACGAACTCACCGGAGTCGGGCAGGAACGGTCCGCCGAGGGGGCCTTCTGCAGCGAACCCGCTGCCGCCGACACGCATGCCGGACGGCGGGGCTGCCATACCAACGACGACCAGCGAGGGGTCGCCGAAGGTGTGCCATGTGTCGTACATGTCGACACCGACCGAACCGTACTCCTCCATCATCTGGCACGAGCCGCCATAGAAGAGAACACCCAAAGTCGTATACGTGGCGTCGGTATAGAGGTCGTACACCTCGTCTTCGCCGCACATCGGCTCAGACCATGTCTGGTTGATGGAGGATGCATAGATGCCGATTGCCCCGGTGGGCTGGCCGTTGTGCGTGGCCCGCAGCCACGACTCGGCAAAGCAGGTGCCCGACGCGTAGGCGCCGTTCACGCACGCGACCGACACGATCCAGGGGAGCATTTCGGTGTTGGTCAGGGCGTTGACGTCACTGACGCACAACGGGGCGCCATTTCCGAAGCAGGTTTCACTGCCGTGGCCGCAGTACGCGATGGTGCCGATGCCGATGTTGTTGAGCGCGTCGACGGCATCTGGGATGCTGCCGCTCGGGTCAAACTCGCCTTGGAGATGTGTGTATCCGGCGGTACCCAACTGGTCCAGAATGTTCTGAATGTGCTCGTCGTCGGTTTCACCGTCATCGCCGGGGCCCTGGTCGGATGCGATTCCGAGGGCGTGCATGTACTCGGGCTTCTGGGTCCACGCATCAGCTTCGTACGCGATCGTTCGCTCGACCTGGGTGTCAACATCAGCCTCGGACTCGGCGGAAAAGCGGCCCACGAAGACATCGGGATAGTCGTCCGCCGTCATTTTGCCGTAGATCGGGTCTGAGAGACCGTTGTCGGCTGCGGTGTAGGCCGAAATGTGCTGCGCGTCACCGACGAGCAGGACGTAGCACAAGTCTCCAGTGTCGTACATGCTGTCGATGTAGGCCTCGATGGATGCCGGGCTGTTTCCGATGGTGGAGATGCCGACGACCGTCGTGTTGATTCCAATGCTGTTCTTGTGGTCAGCGAGGGGCTGGACGTTGGAGACCCAGGGGTCATGGGCAATGATCAGCATGTCGCCGCTGTTGTCCAGCGGGTCGTAGCGATGCTCGCCCGTGTAGTTGATGTAGTGGCGAGCGTACATGGTCTGCCATGCGGCGTTGTCGGCATGAGTCTCGAGGGCTGCGCGGGTCAGCACATTGTGCGTCGCAACGCCGACGGTTTCGATGTCAACGACCATGTCGGTCCAGACTCGCAGGGTCCGCGTGGCAGGATTCCACTGCAGTGGGTTGACGGTCAGGACGACGCCGCGTGTATTCCGCATGATGTGCGGCGACGCGATTGTGGCGACGTCAGCCGGCCAGAAGTCGCCGGAGTCGTAGACGGGACCGAAGGTGTACGGAACATCCGACGGGTTGATGGCGCGGGAGATCGGTCCTTTGCTTGGGGCGACATCGACATCTTCAATGTCGTACCAGGCACCACTCACAATGCGGACGGCAACCTCGTCGGCATCACCGATCTGGATGGAGCGGCGGACGTCAGGCAGCGCCGGTTCGCCGGCTGCCGTGGACATGCGCTCCGTGCCCAGTGTGGGCGTGGTCAAGGGCAGCCCGTCGCTTCGGACGGAGAACATGTCGGGCGACTCAAACTGAAACTCGATCCGCCGATTGTCAGGGGCATCTTCGAGCATCATGGTTTGGACAAAGGACGCATCTTCTGCCGCTGCCATCAGCGTGAGCCCGCCGAAGGTGACGCACATCACGATGCCTGTTGTGGATCTCTTGCTCACAGTCCGCTCTCCTTGGTGTCTCAAGATGCACGCCACGGTCCGATCGCCCCACATCGTTGCCGTGAACGGTCTTGTACGTACGCCTTAGCCTACAACGATTCGGCGAATCAGCCAAGCCGGTTCCGGCGATTGAGGCGGGTATGCGGCTCAAAATGTGGCCTGTCTGGTGGTCTCAGAAGGTCTGAGGCCGTGGGGCCGAGTCCGGCAAAAAAAGCCGCCGCCTCCCATCCCTGATTCGGGTGGGAGGCGGCGAGGATGAATGAACGATCGAGGGCGAATCAGCAGGGGTTGCCGAAGTTCTCAAGGATGGTCAGGAGGTCATTGACGTCGTACTCGTCGCCGAAGCCAGCGACCGCGACGAGGATGTCATTCACGTCCACGATGCCGTCGCCGGTGACATCGCCGTCGCACGGCTCGGAGTCCGGGCAGACATCCATCCACTCGTTTCCGCCGCCGTCGACCCAGGTCACCCCAATGTTATTGGGGTCATTGTGGCAGAAGAGCGTGCCGCTGAACGTCGGCTCGCCGGACGACAGGACGCAGTAGTTGCTCGTTGCGGTGTTGTCTCGCACGACGCAATCTGAAATCGAAGGGCTGCCGTTGATCTTGAAGGCCGAGCCGATGGTGTTCAGCCCACCTGTGACTGTAAAGCCCTCGATTGAGCCGCTCTCATGGCCCATCATGGTGATCGCCGTACCCTGCTGGTTGGCATCGATGATGGTGGCTTCGGCCCCGTCCTGAGACACGAGCGTGACCGAACTGCCGTTGAAGTCGATGGGGCCAACATAGGTGCCGGGCAGGACCGTGATCGTGCTGCCGGAGCCGACAGCGTTGATCGCATCCTGAATGGTGGCATGGTCTCCGCCGGGCCCGACGGTGACGTCTGCTGGCGGAAGCGCGCCGTGCTCATGCATCGCGGCGTTGTAGACCTGCGCGGGGCCGGACCCAGAGGCGGTCTGGGCGATTCCCAGGTACGTCACGTACTCGGTGCTGGCAAGGCTCTCCCCCGAGAGTGAGAATGTCTGGCTGAAACTGTGGCTCTCGCCTGGGGCGAGGGTGACATCAAACGAGGAAGCCGCCTGCCGGACGGTATTGAACTGCAGTTCATTGGATTCGGGATAGCCCAATTCGTCGAAGCACTGGATCATCTGCACGCGAACCGTCTTGCCGGTTCCGTCCGCTTCGATGGCCACTTCGCCGTCGACGCGGTACTGGCTTCCCGAAATCTCTTCACCACTGAGGGTGAGGGTGACATCGGTGGACCGACTGAGGCAGGCGTTCAGCCGGTTGTTCAAGTCACTGTAGTTGGCGCTGACGGATCCACTTGAGCCCACCTTGGCGCTCCAGCCGTCGAGCCACACGGTGGGGTAGCCACCGATGTTGTAGAAGTTCTCGCGGGCGTTGCCCCACGTCGTGGTGTAGGCGTCGCCGCAGTGAATCATCATGCCGATGATTTCATTGGGCCGGTCCTGCTGGAGGTTGTAGAGCGCTTCGGCAACCGACGGGCAGTAGGTGCACCAGGTGGCGGTGAATTCCTCCGCAATCACCATTCGTGGGGCCGCAGACGCGGTGGTGGCACCGGCCGCGATCGCCAGCATGGTGGGCGCAATCAAACGAAAGTTTGCATTCATGTCTCTACTCCCGCTCGGTATCCGAGCTGCTGCCTGTCACACACATCGGTTGTGTCGAGATTTCCCGCGCTCAACCGATCCCGATTCCCGCTCAGCGTGCCACCCCATATGTGAAGGCACATCGCATGTCGAACACACGCCACCGGGCCGTGCATGCACGGCCCGGTGACCACACAGTGTGTTCAATAATCCTCGTCCCACGTCAGGCCGCCGTCGAACGTGCTGTTGCCCAGCCCGTACTGGGCATTGTCCGGATCGGCCATGGCCTTGCGTGGGTTATACGTCTCAAGAATCTCAAGCCCGCCATCGGCCGTGCCGTTGTCGGCGTCATACAGGAAACTGCAGAGCATGCCGTCATAGGAGTCGGCGATGTAGCAGATGCCACCGGACGCATCCAAGGCACATTCGTACCCATAGAGGCTGTCGCGGACGTGCTCATCGACGGAACTGGTGCCCTTGCCGATGAGGACCGGCATGCGGGATGGCCAGAAGGAGTTCTCTTCGTGAACGGCTCCGCCGTTGTAGCAGATCAGGCCGATCCAGGCCTTGTCGTCGCCGTAGAACTGGTAGGCGTCATTGCTCTCGTCGGGATCATGGTCAGCGCCATTGCGGACCGGGCCGCGGGTGCCGATGATCGGGAAGGTGTCCGTGCGATTGGCCTTGGCGGTCCACTGCTTGTCGAAGCGGGCACCGACCAGCGGCATGAACTGATAGGACGTGTGGCTCTGGCCGTCAGGCCCGAGGTTCATGGACAGGTTGGTGTCCCAGTGCACGTCATCCACGCCACTTCCGACGACGGGGTTCGGATTGAAGTCGCCGTAGTTGTAGCCGTCATAGACGTACACGGCGGGAGACGGGTCGGAGGGGGAGACCAGTTCATTCGGCGAGAAGAGGTTCTCCATGACACTCGCAGATTGGACGGCTGCGTGGTGATTGAAACTCCAGGTCGGGATGCCGGAGCCATTGACGTCCTCGAAGACGCCAGGTGACATCTGGACCTTCTGCCGGTCGATGAAGGCGGGCGTCGGGAAGTTGCCTTCGTGGCCCGAGCCGTAGCCGTCCCAGCCCATCCAGACTTGCCGGAGCAGGTTCTTGTCGGTCTGGCGGCGAGCTCGTTCCTGAGCTGTGGCCAGTGCGGGCAGCAGGATGCCCATGAGGATGGCGATGATCGTGATCACCACCAAGAGTTCAATCAGTGTGAAAGCTCGTCGTTTGTTCATCAGTTCATTCATCCTGTTGGGACCACAAGGGCCGATCCATCGTTTTTCCAGCCTCTCAGGACTGGCTCGTGGGTTTGGACGAGGACGCAGGCTTGACTTCGGCGACCCCGCATTCCCGACCGCCAAGCCTCCACAAACATGTCCAACCCGTGAACTATACGGGAATGCAGGGGTGTTGCAAGGACACGTCCGCAGTTCCCGGGCTTCGGGTTCCCTGTGAATAGGCAGAATTGGGGTCGACACCGTGGGTTTGGGCCGTACGGGCGGTGCCAGCGAGGCATGGAGAGGCCGGCCTCCCAAACCCGCCTGTGGGGGCTCTGGAACGTGCCGGGGATGGGTCCTCGCAGGCGGGCCTGTCACGGCTGCCTGGGTGGGTGTCAACGACACAGGGCCGCCCGAAGAGGGCGGCCCTGTTGAGGATTCAGACAGGGGAGCTCGCACGCTCAGCAGGTGGTTCCGAACGCTGCCAGCACCATCAGGATGTCATTGACGTCGCCAACGCCATCGCCATTGACATCGCCCGCGGGATCGCCGTAGGCGCCGATCACGATGAGGATGTCATCCACATTGATGACACCATCGCCGTTGAGATCCTCCGGACAGGGCTCCTCGTTGCAGTCGGGGACACTTGCCGCGACCGCGTGGGAGGCCCCTCCGGGGCCGGACCGCCACAGGCCAACCGACAGATCGCCCGCGGCGGGCGCCGCATCAGCGTCGAATCGGAAGTTCGCCATGGTCGCCCAGCGAAGGGCTGGCGCGGTGTTGTTGTTCTCGGCGGTGTGTGCATCGGTTGCGAACATCAGTTCGCCTCCGCTGTGCGTCCACGTCCATGGGTCGTTCGAGACCGATTCGCCGGAGTGGTACGTCGGGCCGCGATACTCGACATTGCTGACGGTGACGCAATCCGGGACTGGAATGCTGAAGGCCCCAACGGATCGGTGCGAATTCTGATTGTGAACCAGGAACTCATAGTGCCACGTGCCGTCGCCATTGTCTGTGGCGGCATGCCCCACGTGCAACAACCCCTGGGTCACGCCCTCGCCTCCCTGACCAGTCTCGTCGGTATAGACCTCGACCACGGTGGCATTCGAGTCGAGCGCCTCCCATCGCTTGACCGCGGGGAGTTGATCGGTGGTGGCGCCCAGGCCGGTGCAATTCGTCGTTGACGTGAAGCGGACCGATCTGGAGGAGGCGTTGTTCAGGTGGGTGCCAAACACACTCTCGCCCGGCTCAACGTATTGCCCTTCGATGAAATACTGGGCGCTCGCATTGGCTGATGGGTCAATGTCCGTCGGATTGAGCTGCAGGCGACCGCGAATTGAAGAGGGACCGCTTGGCGCTAGATTGAACGGGTAGGGGTACTCGCCGGTCGTGGCGTTGATTTCGCTACGGGGCGCGTCCGCGTCTGCATTGAGATCGGCCCAGTAGGTATCGCCGCAGCCGACACCAAGGGTGGAACAGCTCGTGCTCTCGCAGTCTCCGCCCGGGACCATGTCTTCGCAGCCAGGTTCGCTGACGGCGCAGAAACTGTGCTTGAGCCAGCTCATGCCGATCTGCTCGAAGCGGCCGGCCTTGTATCGGTAGACATTCTGAGCGATGACCGGAACGTTGTTGGTGCCGCCTTCCCAGGGTGCCGGAATATCACCGAGGTTGCAGGCGGTTGTGCCGATGGCCCAGCCGCTCACGCCGCCACTGGTGCCGTAGTACTCCACATCCGTGCCGCCACCGCCGTATCCGTTCTCGCCGGTATAGAGCGTGATGACGTCGTAGTAGTCTGTGAGTCCAGCCATGGAGACGGCGGCCGACGCCAGGATCGCCCCGGCGGCAGAAGCGTGAATGGCATATCGCATGAGTCTCTATCCTCTCTGCGGCGAGGCATCTCCGAGCCTGGCCGTCGTCTGAATCCCCATCCCTGACGCCGTTGCGGCGGCCTCTCAAGGTACTCTAACAGGGGTGGGCGTGCGCCCTGAATTCGGCAAAAACAGTCGCTTGGTTCCGGCTGAAGGCGTACAAATCTCACAGAGGCTCGGGGGCGTCGAGGCCGTGGTCTGGCTGGTCCGGACGCGTGGGTCCTTCAGAACGCCACTTCCATCGCAGCCACACGGTCTGGGCGATGTTGCCGGCGGTGAAGGCCGTCATGGCCACCGAAAGCCCGGTCCACCGGCCCAGCGCCACCCCCACAGCGGTCAGGCTGGCCATGACGATGAGGAACGCGATGACCGACCCGGTGACCGCACGGGTACGGTGGGTGTGGACGAGCATGCCCTGCCAGTAGGACTGCAGGAACGTCAGCAGCGGTAGCGGCACGGCCAGCCACAGGGCCGCAACTCCGATCGCCACCAGACGTGGTTCCAGGCCGATGACATCGCTGAACCACATGGCCCCCAGGGGCGATCCCGCCACGGTGGCGAGGACGCCGGAGCACCCCAGCCCCCAGGTCCAGGCAAACCGCCGAAGCGTCGCTTCGCCGTCGGGATCGTCGGCATGGGCAATGACGACCTCGTTGAAGGCGATGCCGATCGACCGGGAGAGAAAGGCCAGCCCGCCAAGCGGTCCCCACACGGCCAGCCCCTCCAAGGCCTGAGGCATCCGCGCGATTCCGGCCGCCACCACAGGCTGAGCGGCGAGTATGAACATGGGGGTGAGCGCGAGCGGCAGGTAGAAGGACAGCAGCGGTCCCCGCTCCGGCCCTGGAGGGCGGCTCGCTGCCGCCTTCAATGGTTCCGGCAGAAGCACACGCCCGCGCGCCCACACGAAGGCCGCTTCCACAAAGACCCCGAAGGTCACGCCGCCGGCGGCAATGACGATGCCGCTCATGCCAAGGGCCCACAGCGCCGCGACGGCCGAGATGGTCGCGGCGAGCCGCACCACGGTGCCGCGGGCGATCGTCTCGCGGTGCCCGAACCGGATGAGCGCACCCTGTCTGAATCGCCGATCGGCGATGGCCCAGTTCCACGGCACCATGATCTGAAGCCCGAGGCGGGCCGGGGCCTGCACCGCCTCCGGCACATCGAGCACGGGAACGACGACCCACTCGTAGAGGGGTGTGAACGCGATGAGCGCGTGCAGGATGGTCAGCCCAATGGCAGCGAGCGTTGAGAATCGCTCCAACTGTTTGAATGAGCTCAGATCCCGCGACCACGACGTCGAGGCCGCCAACATCATGATGATCGGCGACTCGACGAGCAGGGCGATTGGAAACACCACACCCCCGAAGGCCGCCAGCATGATTTCGGCATTGGGCTGTCTGCCCACGACCGCGCTGATGGCGGGGAGTTCTGCGCCCATGAGCAGCCAACTCGCGGCCAGTGGCCACCAGGTCGTAAAGACACCCATTCCGGCGGAGGCCGCCGCAGGTCGATCGCTCACGCTCCGACCTCGGTCCTCGGCTCGGCACCAATCTCGAAACCGCCAGGTGCAAGGTGGCAGGTGGTGTGTGACGCCTGCGGTCCGGTCTGTGGAAAGTCCTGACGGAAGTGGGCACCCCGGGACTCGCAGCGGTGCAGCGCGCTGGCCGCAATGGCTCTCGAGAGGAGCAGCATGTTCCTCAGTTCCCATGCCTCCGTGAGCGGGGGGGCCAGCGAGGCGGTCACCTCGGACCAGAAGGCCAGTTGCGTCGCCGCTGCGTCCAGGTGCTCGCCCAACCGCTCCACGCCGACTTCACGCCACATGAGCGACTTCATCGAATACGTCAGGTCCGTGAGATTGAGTCGCACGGGAGGATTCGCAACGCCCGCCGCCGCTTCGAGCCTTCCTCGCAGCGGTTCCACCGGCTCCAGGCACGTGCCACACCGGTGGCCGATGACCAGCCCCTCGAGCAGCGAGTTGGATCCCATTCGATTGGCGCCGTGCAGCCCCGAACTGGCGCACTCTCCGACGGCCCACAGCCCATCGACGCTGGTACGTCCGTCCAGGTCGGTCTGAAGACCGCCGATCATGTAATGGGCGCCAGGTCGCACCGGCACCGGGTCGGCGGCGATGTCAATTCCGAAGGCGGCGCACGTGCGGCTGACGCCCGGATAGATCGTGTGCGGGTCGCCGTCGATCTCGCTCAAATCGAGAAAGACATGGGTGTCGGCCAGTTCAGCCATTCGGGTTGTGATCGCTCGAGTCACAACGTCACGTGGGGCCAGTTCGGCGTCGGGGTGGGCGCTGCGCATGAAGCGATCGCCCTCTCTGTCTCTCAGGACGCCGCCTCCGCCGCGGACAATCTCGCTGATCAGCACCCGCGCGGCGCCGGCGATGTACAGACACGTCGGGTGGAACTGATAGAACTCCAGATCGCGGGCGACCGCGCCAATCCGCAGACCCATGGCCAGGCCGTCACCGGTGGCGAGCACCGGATTGGTGGTTTCGCGGTAGATCTGACCCGCGCCGCCCGTGGCCAGAACGACCTCTGACGCTTCAAACGCCACGACCTGGCCTCCTCCGAGGCGGGCCAGCAAACCTCGAACGCGGGTGCCGGCGGTGAGGACATCCAGTGCGAACGCGCCCGAGAAGAATGTGATTCGTGAGGCGGCCTCCAGCCCCCGGCCGAGGGCCTTCTGCACGGTCGGCCCGGTCGCGTCGCCCGAGGCATGCACAATTCGGTGTGTTCGGTGACCGCCCTCACGACCGAGGGCCAGCGATCCATCGTCCCTCGTGTCGAAGCACGCTCCAAGGGATGCCAGCCGTTCGATTGCAGCGGGGCCTCCTTCCACAACCGTCCGAACGACCTGTTCGTCACACAGTTCTCCACCACAGAGGATGGTGTCCTGAATGTGCTGCTCATAACTGTCGTCGGAGCCGAGTACGGCGGCGACCCCGCCTCGTGCCCAACTGGTGTTGGTTTCTCGTGGATCACCCTTTGCGATGACAGCGACTCGAAGCCCCCTGGCGGCGGCTGCGATCGCGCAGCTGGCGCCGGCGGCTCCGCAGCCGACGACGACCACATCGAACCGCATCGAGGCGACGCGGTCGTGGGGCACACCAATCGGGAGGGAACGCATGGGTCAGTTCGCCTCCGTGATGTCAATCATGCGTTGCAGTGCCGCCGAAGCATCACGCACCAGCGCGCCCCGGTCGGCGTTCGACATCCGCGTCCGAGTGCCGGTCTGTTCGTCGACGACGTCGCCGGGCAATACCCGATTGATGTCTGGTGCTTCACCCCGAACAAGCAGGTCGAGCATGCCGGCCAGATGGGGGGGGTCGTTGCGGCTCATCGTAGCGCAGCCGCAGCCGGCGCCCGCCGCGCCAGGGATGTCGGCGAGATGTCGCACTTCGACGCCGCGGCGTGCCGCCTGCTCGGCCGCATTGCGGACGAAGTGCCCCTCGGTTCCGATCGCCAGGCGCGCGCCCGGCTTGGCCTCCGCTACGACCTTCCAGAGGTACGCGGTGCTTCCAGAGCCGTCCGCGGCCCTGACGACGCGGACCGGGCACTCCGGATGCACATGGACCTCCCACCCCGCTTCTTGCCACCAGCGAACGTGGTGCTCCTGAAACACGGTGTGTACGCCGCAGTACCCGCCCCAGGCGATGATGTCGGCCCGGTCCAGCGCGTCCAGATCGATGAGATCCTTCAAGGCGGCATCGCGTGGCACGGTGTTCGGTGGTGCCAGGACGGCAACGCTTTCGAGTCCAATCCGGTCGGCCGCGTTTCGGGCCAGGTGCTCGTCCGGCACGAAGAAAACGCGGCGGCCTTCGTCCCGAACGGTCTTCACCACCAGATGGGCGTTGCTGCTGGTACACACCGCGCCCCCCGTGCGTCCTGCCAGCGCCTTCAGCCTGCCGGAGGTGTTCATGTAGGCGACCGTGGCCAACTCCTCGCCGTAGCGTTCGGTCAATTGGGCTGCAATCGGATCGACCATCCAGTCCTTGGCCATCATCTCCATCGTGCAGCCCGCGCGGGGATTGGTGATCCAGACCGACTGGTCGTCGGCGGCGAGAATGGACACTGTCTCAGCCATGAAGTGAACGGCCGACTCCACGATGACCTTTTTCTCAGGCTGCCGCATCGCCTGCAGTGCCAGCACATAACTGTCCGAAACAGCGCCTCCGTACCGCTCCACGAGTTTGACGATCTCGCCGCCCATGTAGAAGTGGGCCAGCAGCAGCAGCGCGTCGCCGAAGTGAGCCATGGCGGGCGCGACATACCGGTCGAGCCACGGCAGGACCGTTTCGGGCGTTCGGTCAGGAAGAGCGAGGTACTCCTCGGCATACGGCTTGAACGCGTCCTCGTACCGGTCCAGCGGAAGGTCGCCCTGGCAGATCGGAAGATCCGGCTGCAGCAGGATGCCCGTTGATGAGGGCAGTGAGGACGTCAGTGGTACGTCTGGGCGAGGCATTCAGTCGGTCAGTGTAAAGCGGGGCGACTCCCAGTACGACATCGCCCGCGACTTTCGTCACGGGCGATGCGCTCTTCACACCTCTCGCTCCCCTGGTGGCAACCCTCGCAGCCGCTGGGGCCGCGACGCACTCAGCATGGGTTACCGAAATTCTCCAGTACGAGCAGGATGTCGTCGACAG
>CAZSSV010000031.1:0-14991 GCA_964609425.1 uncultured Isosphaeraceae bacterium
CTGCTTCTGGGGACCACGCCGGGCGTTCTGGCAGATTCCCTTCCAAGCGACGGTGGCATTCCCGTGCCACCTGGTAGCGTGGCTGTTGGCATTCCGGCCGATCTCATTCGCCGGCGGCCCGACATTCGCGCCGCCGAACGTACGCTCGCAGCCGCCACCGCTCGCGTTGGTGAAGCGACGGCCGACCTCTACCCCAAGCTCACACTCTCAGGACAGTTCGGCTTTGGAAGTTCAACTTTCAACGATCTCTTTCAGTGGAGCAGCCGCGCCTACTCAGCCGGGCCATCCCTGACGTGGGACTTCTTCAACGCCGACCGCCTCAAGTCGGTTGTCAAGGAACAGGAGTCTGTCACACGACAGGCGCTGCTCACCTATGAGCAAACTGTCATTCAGGCGATCGGGGAAGTCGAAAGCAGCCTGCTCGGCTTTGTCTTTGCCATTCGGCAACGCGACGACCTCCGTCACGCTTCTCAAGACGCCGAGCGTGCTTATGAACTGACTCTTGAGCAGTATGAGCACGGCGTCACGGACTTCCTCAACGTCATTACAGCGCAGCAGACCATGCTTGCCGCGCAAGACTCGCTGGCACAAGCCCGTGGGCTGGCAGCCGAGTCGCTCGTCGCCGTGTACCGCGCCATCGGAGGGGGCTGGACTCCTGACGTCCTTCCTGATCTCGCCGCGGATTCCAAGGAGTCGTCCACATGAAGTGCCGCCCCATTGTGATGATGGTCGGGTTGCCCATCGTGTACCTGTATGGGTGCGGGGAGTCGGCTTCGACGACTGCCGAGTCGGCAGAATCGCCAGCCATCCCGGTCACGACCACCACGGCCAAAACGAGCGACTTCCCCATCAAGCGGACGTACCCGGCCATTGCTGCGTCCCCTTGGGTCGTCGACATCATCGGCCGCGTCGAAGGCTGGCTTGAGTCTCGCAACTTCAAGCAGGGAGACTTTGTCGAAGAGGGCGACTTGCTCTTTGTGATCGAGCAGGCTCCCTACGAGGCAGCATTGCTCGCTGCAAAGGCAGCAGTCGCCGAAGCTGAGGCTCAAGAGTTGCTCGCACAGGTGATCGTGGACCGCAATGCACCGTTGGTGGGCTCGGGCGCCGTCGCCGCGGAGGAGTTCGACCAGTATGAGGCCAATCTCGCCATCGCACAGGCTCAGGTTGAATCGGCGATCGCTCAGGTTGTCCAGGCCGAATTGAACCTCTCCTACACGGCCATTCGAGCGCCCATCTCGGGGCGCATCGGCGCCACATCCATTGACCCAGGCACGCTGGTCATACCGGGGTCAGAGAATGCGACGCTGTGCACGCTGGTTTCGGCGAACCCGATTCGCATCAACTTCGCCCCGAGTGCCAATGAGTTTCCGGATTACCTCGCCAGCTGGACGGCCGCCGAACCCCTTCACGCCCAAGTCAGTGTTCCGCGGGAGAAGGCGTGGAAGCGAAACGGAACGATCACGTTCGTCGACAACTCCGCCAACCCCGACACGAGCCTGATTCGCATGTGGACCGACGTCGACAACACAGGGTACGAGTTGCTTCCCGGGCAGTACTGCGAAGCGACCGTCACCATGAGCGTGCTCAAGAACGCCGTGACCATCCCATCCGAGGCGCTGGTCCAGGTTGCAAGCGATGTCTATGTATGGAAGGTCGGCAAGGACGATACCGTCACCGAAACTAAGGTCGTGGTGACACTGCAGCAGGATGGGACGGCCGTCCTGGAATCCGGGCTCAAGGCGGGCGACACCATCGTCCAAAGTGGCGTCGAAAAAATTCGCTTCAACGGCACGAAGATCACACAAGCGCCGCCTCCAAAGGCACCGGGCACGCCGCCACCGGACATGCAGAAGTCTTCGGACAGTGACGACGAAGCGAAGAAGACCAACGGATGATCGACTTCTTCATCAGGCGGCCAATCTTTGCGACCGTCATCTCGCTGATCATCACGATTGGGGGCGGCGTGGCCATGGGCGTGCTCCCAATCGCCCAGTATCCCCAGGTGGCCCCGCCACAGGTCACGGTGACATCGAGCTACAACGGCGCCTCCGCCGACACGGTTTCGTCGGTCATTACCAGGCTCATCGAGGAGCAGGTCAATGGCGTCGAAGGCATGATCTACATGTCTTCGGCCAGCACAAACGACGGTGTTTCGAGCATCGTCGTGACTTTCGAGGTTGGGTACGACCAGGACATCGGCGCCGTGGACGTCCAGAATCGCGTTCAACAGGCGGAGGCCCGACTCCCCGAAGAAGTCCAGCGGACGGGTGTCACGGTCACGAAACAATCCACGCAAATGACCGCCGTCGTGTCACTGCTCTCGCCAGACGGCCGGTTCGACAGCGCATATCTGAGCAACTACGCGGACATTCATGTCACCGATCCGCTCAAGCGCGTCGCAGGCGTCGGAGACGTGACGAACTTCGGCCTGCGGCAGTATGCCATGCGCATCTGGCTCAACCTCGATCTGATGTCGACGTACCGCATCTCTACCGAAGACATCGTCTCTGCCATCAGCGATCAGAATCAGCAGGTCGCGGCAGGGTCGGTCGGTGTCCCTCCGCTGAAGGGCAACCCCGCCTTCAAGATGCAAATCAACACGCTCGGACGGCTCGTGACTGCCGAGCAGTTCGGTGACATCATTCTGCGAGCATCGCCCGGGGAGGTCGTTCGGCTGAAGGATGTTGCTCGAGTCGAATTGGGCGCAGCGTCATACGTCAGCGACAGCAAGCAGGACGGTCAGCCCGCTGCTCAACTGGGCGTCTTCCAACTCTCCACGGCCAATGCCCTCAATGTGGCGACGGGCGTCGAGACGACCATGAAGCAGCTCGAGAAGAACCTTCCCGAAGGCATGACATGGAAGATGACCTATGACGCAACGGCGTTCGTCACGGCCGCCATCTCAGATCTGATCTGGACAATCCTCGAGGCAGTCGGCCTGGTTGTCCTCGTCATCTTCATTTTCCTGCAGTCGTTCCGCGCCACCCTCATTCCGGTCCTCGCCATTCCAGTCTCGATCATCGGCGCCTTCGCCATCATGCTCGCGTTTGATTTCAGCATCAATATGTTGACGCTTCTCGGTCTGGTGCTCGCCGTCGGCCTCGTGGTCGATGACGCCATTGTCGTGGTTGAGAATGTTGAGCGAGGGATGGAGGAGTCCGACGAAAGCACATCCATGTCGGACATCACGTCAAAGTCGATGCGTGAGGTTCGCGGTCCGATCGTCGCCACGACCCTGGTACTTCTCGCCGTCTTCGTCCCCGCAGCCCTCATGCCGGGCATCACGGGGCAGTTGTACAACCAGTTTGCGCTGACAATTGCTTTTTCGGTGATTCTGTCGAGCATCGTGTCGCTGACGCTCACACCTGCCATGTGCGCACTCATTCTGAAGCGAAAGTCGGGCGATGGCTTCATCAAGCGCCTGTTTACGCCCGTCAACGCAGCCATACATTGGATGACGCGAACCTACGGGGCGATCGTCAAAGGCTTTAGCCGAGTCGCATGGCTTGCCGTCGTCATCCTAGGAGGCATTCTTGTCGCGACGTTTGGGTTGCTCATGATGTCGCCCACGGGCTTCGTGCCCGACGAAGACCAGGGTTACCTCTTCATCGCAATCCAACTTCCGTCCGGGGCCACCCTTGAGCGAACGCTGAATGTCGAGAAGCAGGTCTACGACATTTGCAAGGAGGTGCCGGAGATCGGTGAAGTCATCGAGATTGCAGGCTATGACTTTGTCTCCAACATCAGCCAGATCAACTCGGGATTCATGGTCCCCATTCTCAAGCCCTGGGATGAACGAACCGGAGCGGGGCAAAGCGCCGCTGCTATTGAAGCCGCCTTGAACGAACAGTTCGCAGCCATTCCGGAAGCCGTTGTGTTTGCGGTCAATCCGCCAGCGATTCAGGGGCTTGGCTCGGTCGGTGGCTTCGACCTTCGCCTTCAGGACCTCAATGATCTGGGCATCGATGCGTTGAGCGATGCCGCCAAGAAGGTCCTCTACATCGCAAACTTTCAAGAGCCGGCCTCGACCTATCTGTCACAGGTCTACACCACCTTCAGAAACGATGTTCCGCAACTCTGGCTGGATATCGACAGGACAATGGCAGAGGCATCGAATGTAGAAATCGGCTCGCTCTTCACGGCCATGCAGGCGGCGCTGGGGTCGTATTACATCAATGACTTCAACAGGTTCGGGCGGGTGTATCAGGTCATGATCCAGGCCGAATCCGGCTATCGCACCGAGCCTGAGGATATCCTGAAGGTCCGGATCCCCACCAGAGACGGGACGATGGTGCCATTGGAGTCATTCGCCACCGTCTCGCGTGTGACAGGCGCGAACAACATCCCCCACTACAACATCTACGATTCCATTCCGATCAACGGCAGCGCGGCAGAGGGCTACAGCAGCGGCACGGCCATCACCGTCATGGAACGGATTCTTGAGAAGGTCCTGCCGGACGGCATCGGCTATGAATGGTCGGGGCTCACCTATCAGGAGATCAAGGCGGGGAACCTCGCGCCGTACGTTTTCGCGCTTGCCCTCATCGCAGTGTTCTTGTTCCTGGCAGCTCAGTATGAGAGCTGGTCACTGCCCATCCTCATTCTGATGGCGGTTCCCCCGGGCATTCTGGGCGCGCTGGGCTTCCTGATGATTCGCGGGTACGCACTGGACGTGTACGGGCAGATTGGCCTGGTCATGCTGATTGGCTTGGCAGCGAAGAACTCGATCCTTCTGGTCGAATTCGCCAAGCAACATCGAGAGGCGGGCGGCGGAATCGTCGAATCCGCCGTCACAGCTGCAACGCTTCGGCTGCGGCCGATCCTCATGACGGCACTCGCCTTTGGAATTGGCGTGCTCCCTCTGGTGCTCGCGCAAGGCGCCGGAGCCATGAGCAATCGCTCCATCGGCACCACCGTGTTTGGCGGCATCCTCGTAGCCACGTTTGTCACGCTACTGATCGTCCCCACGCTCTACGTCGTCGTCGAAACCCTCCGGCACAAGTTCGGCTTCGGCCGCACCGCCCCCGAGCCCGGCGCCGGCGACTGACCCCCCGACCGCCGGTCACTTTATCCCATTGTCCCACAAAGACTTATGAGTCCACCCAATTCGTAAGTACCGCTGTCACAGGCAGATAAAGTGACCGGCGGTCGATGTGGCTTTTTGGCTGCGCCAGGGCCGTATGGGGGCGGGGCACGCGATGGTGTCTGCCATGACACGACCACGACCGGACTTCAGCGGACTCAATGTGCACCTGTTCAACCGACGGGTCGACAAGCAGCAGATGTTCTTCTCTGACGAGGACTATGGGGAGTTCATCGACCTCATCGAGGAGGTCCGGGTCCGCGTCAACATTGAGATTCTGGAATGGTGCCTCATGCCCAATCACTGGCACATGGATGTCGAGCCCGAAGGCAAGGGTGACCTTCCTCGCTTTGTTGAACTCCTGTGCGGCACACACGCGAAGCGATGGCGAAAGCGGCACGACAACGTGGGCCAGGGATCCCTGTACCAAAGGGGATACAAGGCAATTCCCGTTCAAGGCGGCGAGCACCTGGAGAGGCTCCTTCACTACATTCAGTGGAATCCCGTCAAGGCAAAACTGTGCCTGCACCCGGTTGAGTGGAGGTGGGGAAGTGCCAGACGGCAACTCGATCCCAGGGTGGGCCAGCGGCCCCGGCTGAAGCGGCTGGGCCTGACCCCGATTGAGCCCATGTCCTTCGACGCCATGCAGATCGTGACCGAATCCATGCGCCGGTGCAGCCCGCTTGGAGATGCCGGCTGGGCGGCCGACGTTGCCCGCCGGCTTGGACTCACCCACACGCTGCGGCCGACACACCGACCGCCGGACACTTTATCTCCTTAGGGGAGAGGCACTTACGGAATGTGGTGTTTCGTAAGGTGCTGCTGTGCAAGAAGATAAAGTGACCGGCGGTCAGTTGTTGAGGTGGTGGAGCAGAAATGCGGCTTCCCATGCGATTTCGCGGTAGCGGTCGTACCGACCACTGGCACCCCCGTGGCCGGCGCCCATGTTGGTCCGCTGGATGATGGGCGCATCGGATGTCGTGTAGTCGCGAAGTTTCGCCACCCACTTGGTCGGCTCCCAATACTGCACCCTCGGGTCGTTCAGTCCTGCGGTCACCAATGTGGCTGGGTACGGTCTGGCTGCGACATTGTCATACGGCGAGTAGGACAGCATCGTCTTATAGAACGCCTCGTCGGCAGGGTTGCCCCACTCCTCATACTCGCCCACCGTCAAGGGAATCGTCGGATCGAGCATCGTGTTGACGACGTCAACGAACGGGACGGCCGCATGCGCGACGCGCCAGAGGTCCGGCCGCATGTTGAGCACAGCGCCGATCAACATTCCCCCGGCGCTCCCGCCTTCAATGGCGATCCGATCGGGGGCGGCCCACCCAAGATCGATCAACCCCTCGGCCACATCAATAAAGTCCGTGAACGTATTGGTCTTCTCGTGAAACTTCCCGTTGTCGTACCAATGACGCCCCATCTCGCCGCCCCCCCTGACATGCGCCACCGCGTATACAACACCCCGGTCGATCAGCGAGGGCCTTGTCGTCGAGAAGTACGGGTTCATAGGTGCCCCATAGGCCCCATACCCGTACAACAGCAGCGGGTGCGACCCGTCGGGTACCTGGCCCGACTGATGCGTCATGGACACTGGAATCATGGTGCCATCGCGTGCTGGCACCATCGTGCGAGTCACCACATACCTCGTAGCGTCCCACCCTGGAACCTCACGTTGCTTCCGAACGTGCCACTCAAGATCGTCGAAGTCAACATCGACGGTCTGCGTGGGCGTGACCGGCGACATGTATGAGATGCGCACCGACGAGGCACCGTAGACCTCATTGCCTGCGGAGACTCCGATGGTGGAGACAGGCTCGGGGAGCGGCACGAGGTGGCGTGAGCCATCGCTTGGATTGAACACTTCCAACGCCGTGTAACCACCCCTTCGCTCCGAGAGAACAATGGCGGCATCGAAGGCGGTGACGCCCGTGAGGTAGACATCCTGGTCGTGGGCGATCAACACGCGTCCGATCTCGCCCAAGGCAGCGTCCTGAACCTCGACCAATCGAAAGTTCTCTCCGGCGTCGTTGATGCGAACGAGAAATCGATCGCCCGCGTGATCCACGTCGTACTCAATCCCCGATTGCCGCGGCAAGACCGCCACCGGGCTTGCGGTTCGATGACCTGTCGGAACAAACAGCACTTCGCTCGTCAAACTCGAACCGATCGAGATGACGACACCCGCACCATCACGCAGCCGTGAGACCCCAACCCAGAATCGTCCGTCGTTCTCACGGGCGACCTCGACATCACTGGTCACCGATGATCCGATGGTGTGCCTGTGGACGCTGTCCGGTCTGCTCGACGCGTCGTACCGTGTGTAAAACAGTGTTTCGTCGTCGAGCCACGCAAGGTCAAACGCGCCAACCTCGCCGATCGCCTCATCGACCTCATGACCCGTCGCGATGTCGCGAATACGAAGCGTCGCATGCTCATACCCAGTCGTATCCTCCAACCACGCGACCATCTCTCCGCCAGGGCTGATCGCCCATTGCGTCACACTGAAGTAGTCGTGACCCTCGGCCATTGCATTTTCATCCAACACAACCTGCGTCTCATCACCCTTACGCCGCAGGATCACCGGATAGTTCTCTCCGCGCTCCGTCTTGCTCCAATACGTCCACCCGTCCTCGCCGATCCAGGGAACGCTCTCGTCGTCCTCGACGATCCGACCGAGGTACTCCCCAAACAACTGCGCTCGGAGCGCCTCGAGATCCGCCGTGAGGGACTCCGCATATGCGTTCTCCGCATTGAGATGGGCCAAGACCTCATCGGTGCCTCGCTCCCGCATCCACGCATAGGGATCCACGCGCGTCACGCCGTGCTCGACCGTGACGACCGGTGCTGTGCGGGGCTCGGGGGGGACTATCTCGGCGGGGACGACCGCGCACATGCATACAACCACACACAGACTCCATGCCATCGCGTCGCGCCTCCTCAGGCCAAGTGTACGGCCCCCACACCGCACCTGCGTGCGTGCGTTCGATAGGATTCTGACGCTCATGAGAATTCTGACCTGGAACGTCAACGGACTTCGCGCCGCCGCCCGCAAGGGCGTAGCCGCATGGATTGACGTGATCGATCCCGACGTCGTCATGCTGCAGGAGATTCGATGCCGTCCCGACCAACTCGACAACGATCATCCGTTCTGCACGTGGCATGCGGTATGGAACCCTGCCGAGCGTCCCGGGTACGCCGGCACAGCCATCTTCTCCAAACGGCCGCTTCGCATTCTGGGAACAGGCATCGACGGCGGTCCCGACCCAGAGGGCCGCGTGACCCGCGTCGATGTGCGCGGCGTTGATATTCTCAGTGTGTACCTGCCCAGTGGGTCGTCCAGCGAGCAAGCTCAAGCCCGCAAGAACGAATGGATGAAGATGTTCTCGCCGTGGCTGTCCAAGTTGAAGCGGAGGAGGCGGCCCGTCATCATCGGCGGCGATCTCAATATTGCCCGCGATCACCGGGACATCTTCCACTGGAAGTCCAACCAGAACACCAGTGGTTTTCTACCGCATGAACGCTCGTGGATGAACGATCTCATCGCATCCGGCTGGGACGATCTGGTACGTACACATGCAGGCGATGTGCCCGGTCCATACTCGTGGTGGTCCAATCGCGGGCAGGCGAGAGCGCTCGACCGTGGATGGCGGATTGACTACCTGCTCGCAAACACGCGAGCGGCTCGCTGCTCGGGGGCGCCCTCGATCCACCGAGAGGCTGGCTTGGCCTGCAGTGACCATGCGCCGGTGATCGTCGACCTCGATTGAAGCCCGCCCCGATACCATGTGGCGATGCCAACCCTCGTCTGCATCCGACACGGGCAAAGCCAGTGGAACCTTGAGAATCGTTTTACGGGATGGGTCGATCAGGACCTCTCGCCGCGTGGTGAGGCCGAAGCCGCAGCGGCCGGCGAACTCCTGAAGGCTGAAGGCTTCGCATTCGATGCCGCCTACACAAGCGTCCTCAAGCGTGCAGTCCGTACCCTGTGGTACGTACTTCAAGGCACTGACCAGTGCTGGATTCCGGTGACGAAGGCATGGCAACTCAATGAGCGGCACTACGGCGCACTCCAGGGGCTCGACAAGGCCGAAACCGCGGCCAGGCACGGCGAAGCGCAGGTTCACATCTGGCGTCGGTCGTATGACTCACCCCCACCCCCGATCTCGCCGGACGACCCCTCTCACCCCGGCAACGATCGTCGCTATGCAGATGTTCCCCGTGACCAGTTGCCCGTTGGCGAGTGCCTCAAAGACACGGTTGCCCGAGTCATACCCTATTGGACCGACATCATTCGGCCCCGCGTCTCGTCGGGCGATCGCATCATCATCGCCGCACACGGCAACTCGCTTCGAGCCCTCGTCAAGCACCTCGACGGAATCTCCGACGACGACATCACGTCACTGAACATTCCCACCGGCGTGCCGATGGTGTACGAGTTCGCCGACGACATGTCTGTGCGCGGTCGACGATATCTTGGAGACGCGGACGCCATCGCCAAGGCGGAGGCGGCGGTTGCGGCCCAAGGCTCCGCCAAAAAGTAGCTCAGTTGAACAGCATGTCGGTGTACGTCGGAAGCGGCCACAAGTCCGCCGGTACCGACGACTCAATCGCGTCACAGCACTCCCGGGCGGTCTCCATGAGCGGAATCAACCTGTCCTGAATGCACCGGGCATGCACATCCGGCGTCTCGCCTTTGTGCGTCATCGCCTCGCGAATCTCGCCCAGCGTCGTCTCCAGCTTCGTGACTGTTTCAACCAGGTCGTGCAGCCGACCGCCCGTCGCGGGGCATTGGACCCCAACTGCCTCCGTCGCTGCGAGTGACGACGCCAGTTCGATCTGATAGCGGACAGCAGCTGGCAGCACGAGCGTCTCCACCATCTGAAGAAGCGTTCGCGCCTCGATTCCCATGACGTGGTTATAGGTTTCAAACAGAACATCAACCCGCGCATCCACTTCGGCTGCGCTCATGACCCCGTACTTCTCAAACATGTGGCGAACGTCGTCGTTGCGGAAGGTCGGCAGGGCATCCGCCGTGCCTCGGAGTATCGGCAAACACCGCCGCGCCGCCTCTTCATGCCACTGGGCAGAGTAGTTGTCGCCATTGAACATCACCCTGCGGTGATCTCGCACAACGGCTCCAAGCACCTCCACAGCGGCAGCCTCGATGGACCCGTTGGTGTCCACGTGATGTTCCATTTTGGTAGCAATCCAATCGATCGACTCGGCGATGATCGTATTGATGACCGCATTCGGCCACGCAACACAGGCAGTGCCGCCGACGGCGCGGAACTCGAATCGGTTTCCGATGAATGCGAACGGGCTGGTCCGGTTGCGATCACCGGCGTGCCGCTGCAGGTGCGGTACCGCCGTCGTCCCCAAATCAATCTCAGACTTCGCCTCGAATGCCGATGTCTCGCCCGCAGCCAACTTGTCCAGAACGCGGCCGAGTTCCTCGCCCGTGTACACGCTCAAAATGGCAGGGGGCGCCTCGTTCGCGCCGAGCCGGTGATCATTGCCGGCATTGGCGACCGCAGCACGCAGGATGTCCGCGTGCAAGTCGATGGCCCGCACCACGGCGCACACGAAGGTCAGGAACTGCAGATTGCTCTCGCCCGACTTGCCTGGGCTCAGAAGGTTGTGCCCCGTATCGGTGGTCATCGACCAGTTGTTGTGCTTCCCAGTTCCATTGATGCCCTGGAACGGCTTCTCGTGCAGCAGGCACCGCATGCCGTGCCGCCTCGCCACCTTTTCGAGCACATTCATCGTAATCATCTGATGATCGCTCGCGACGTTTGACCGCTCGAAGAGTGGAGCAATCTCAAACTGCCGAGGGGCCACCTCGTTGTGCCGTGTCTTTGCGGGAATCCCCAATTCGAAGAGCCGCTGCTCGACATCGGCCATGTACGCCTGGACATTCTGCGGAATCGAACCAAAGTAGTGGTCGTCGAGCTGGTGTCCCTTCGGAGAATCGGCACCAATGATCGTCCGCCCACAGAGAAGCAAGTCGGGCCGCATCGACACGAGGTCCTCGTCGATGAGGAAGTACTCCTGCTCGACGCCCAGCGTCGTCGTCACATTGAGAACACCGTCGGCACTACCGAAGAGTCGCAGCACCCGCATGGCTTGGCGGCTCAATGCCTCGTCGCTGCGAAGGAGCGGCGTCTTCTGGTCGAGCGACTCGCCGGTCCACGACACGAAGCAAGTCGGAATGCAGAGCGTCCGCTCGACACCATTGCGAATGATGAAGGCCGGGCTCGTCGGATCCCACGCCGTGTATCCACGCGCTTCCCACGTGTCACGTATGCCGCCACTTGGGAACGAACTTGCGTCCGGTTCGGCCTGAATCAATTGATCGCCCGAGAACTCGGTGATGGGCTGTCCGTTGGAGTCGATGCTCAGGAATGAATCGTGCTTCTCCGCAGTCGACCCTGTGAGCGGTTGGAACCAGTGACAGTAGTGCGTACACCCGTTGTCGATCGCCCAGTCCTTCATCGCATTGGCAACTTCATCGGCGATTCGCGGGTCGAGGCGTTCGCCCCGTTGCAGCGTTCGCTCCAGTCGTTGAACCGCCGACGGCGACAGACGCCGCCGCACGTTCTCGCCAGTGAAAGTCAGGATGCCGTACCGATCACCAAACTGTGACGCGGCATCACGAATCCATCGCTCCGCGCGGTTGTCGGGCATGCGGGTGGACTCCATGTGGTTCGAGGTGAGTTCGATGAACGACGCGGGGGGGGTCGCAAGTCTGCTCATGGAGACGCAGGATACCACCAGACCGGGCCGCCCCACGTACCAATTGTGGCGGCCGGCCGATGTGGACAACCCGGCGGGGCCGGGGCCTATGATGATTCGCCACACCCGGAGATCCTGCACGAAATCGGAGGAGACACAGACATGCTCGCTCGCCTGACCGCAACGCTCGCCCTCACGCTCACAGCATCCTTGGCCACTGCGCAAAGCATGTTCAACCAGTTTGTCGATCCGGTGACCTGGCCGCAATTGAAAGATCGGCTGGTCCTGATTTCACCTTCGGACAGCCAGATGGACCGGATCGCTGTCGAACACGACGCCTATCTGGCCTCCTTCGAGTCCCTCCGTGCTGGGGATATCGCAACCTACCTCGAGGACACCAAGGGGTTCGGGCCGCTGACCGCCGATGACGCGGATGATGGGCGAAGGGCCGCAGCCCGAGCATCCGCCATTCGCGCAGACATCGCGAAGATCGACGAGGCGTTCTATGACCGAGTCGCAGCACTGCTGGGCGAGGGGCAGCACGCCGGGCTCGACCGACTTCGCCAACGACGTGAGCGGGACAGGCTTCGGCTGCGATCCAGCGCCCTGGTTGTCGGGATACAGGCCCCCACACATGAGCCGGGCGATGCCGTGTCATGGGGAGAACTGACCGAGAACGACCGCAAGGACCTTGAGCACACCGTGGCCGCCTGGGAGGACCGCTACACCCGGCTGTTGAAAGGCTGGGCATCAGCAAGCGACCGCTCGCAGGTCACATTCATCGAGGTCATCGCCCAGTTGAACGCGCGCCAGAAGGACTTCTCGCCCGAACATCCTCCGACCCCTGAAGAGATCCAAGGCTTGATGAGTCTCTTCCAGTCAGCCCAGAAAGAGGTCTTGGGCCAGTTGACTCCACATATCGATCGGATCCAGGATCACATCGTCGCTGGCACCACCAAAATGGCTGACCGCATGCCCTTGACCCTCCAGTTTGACTTCGTCCGAGCCGCAACCAGTGGCTCGTATCTGCCAAATCGCGTCTCCGCATGGGTTGAAGCCGCGAGGCGGCGGGATGTCGATGCGAGCACGATTGCCCAGCTGCAGCACATCAGGGAAGCGTGGGAGATGGATGCTGTTCCACTGATGATTGAGTCACTCGAAGCCACGTGGGCGGACGAATCCGCAGCACAGCTCGCGATGCAACAGACCACAGAGAGCGGCAACATCGCCATTGAGATACCGACCGCCGAGCATGTCCGCGCACTTCGGGAGCGTTGGACGGCGCGGCACGACGAAGCGCTGGCCGACATGCAGCGTCTGATCCCAGAGCAGCTGGCAGCAGACCTGAAGGACGACGCGGACAACGCGGCCGTTGATGGCGACCACACCACATCGCACTCATCCACCATGGTCGTCGTCGCCGGAGGCTCAGACGAAACTGACGGCGACGGAGCGGTGGTGGTCAGCTCCTCGGTGTCCACATCGGATGGCGACTGGCCGGACCAGTTCGACCACCTGATGACAATCCCTCGAATCAGGGATGAAACCATCGAAGGCATCTCTCGCGACCTCTCTCTTTCTGAAGCGGCACAGATTCAGCTGCGTTCGCTGCACACCGAGCACGAAGCCGCGAGACTCGCCATGGAGACCGCACGCACCGGCGAGCGGCGGAGTGAGCAAGCACGCATGAAGGCTGCAATGGAAGGTGAGTCCGAGCCCAGCCAGGCCATGATGATGGACATGGCCCTGATCATGATGCAGCCGATCTCTCGCGAGGGGCTCGACGAACTCGATGCAGCGTTCTTCCGCGGCGTTGGTGAACTCACCGAGAACCCGGATGGGCTCGAACCGTGGAGGCTCGCTCGGGTTCGTGAACTGGCAACGGGTGGTGGCGGCATGATGTCCGCGAGCCTCGGTGCCATCGGGGTTCCAGACCATCGTTGGAGCGCCGACCTCTTCACGCTGGTTGAGGCATGTGACCTCACCGATCAGGACCGCGCCGCGGCGCTGGCGGCGATGGAGGCATGGCATCACGCAGCAACCGATGCGATCCTGAACATCCGGGACGCGGAAGACCGGCTCGAAGAAGGTATGCGGGCCATGATGAACATGTCCGAGGGCTCGGGCAAGGTCGAGATCGACGTGCAAGCTGCCATGAAGGTCGAGCAACTCAATGCTGAAGTTCAGAAAGAACACCTGGGCCTCTCGGAACTGACGCAAGCCACGATGGATGCCATGGCCGCCCAAGTCAGTGACGCGCATACGCTGCGGCGAGCGTGGCTGAAGGCCGCCTTTCCAGACATCGCGAGCGTGGACGCGTTTCTGAAGCTCTATGCCCGAGCGGCCGACACAGCCGATCTCACCGATGACCAGCGGGCCGCCATCGCCATGCTCCAGGCAGAACACGTGGAGTCCTGGTGGGATGCCACCGAAGAAGCCGTGGCGATCTTGTCGGTCGACCGCGCTCCGCCAGCCAACCAACAAGAGGCCTTCTTTGAAGGCCAGCGGATTCGGCAGGAGGTCGACCGGCACACCTTCGCGCGGCGGGAGGCGGCGCTCAAACGCATCGAGCACCTCCGAACGATTCTGAACCACGTGCAATTGACCGCGGCCGACGGCCTTGCAGACCCGCCTGAGGCACAGGGGCTGGCAATGCCCTTCTGATGCACACACAAACCCCGCTCCGAGTGGCGGCTTGAACGCAGCCCTCGGCCAGACGATACTTTCCCAATGGCCACCGACACCCCAAAGCCAATCACGCTACGCACGTTGCAACGGTTCGCCGAACACGGCGATCGCTTCGCGTGCCTGACCGCCTACGACGCCACCATGGCGAGACACCTTGAGCGGGCTGGCATCCCGCTTCTTCTGGTCGGCGATACCGCTGCGGAGATGGTGCTCGGACTCCACGGCACCATCCACGCGCCGCTCGACTTTCTCCTGACGCTCACCGCCGCCGTCAAGAGGGCCGCGCCGAACACCTTTGTGATGGGCGACATGCCCTTCATGTCGTATCAGGCCGACGAAGCGGAAGGCATTCGAAACGCGGGACGGTTTCTCACGGACGGTACTGCCGACGCGGTGAAGGTCGAAGTCGACGGCACCTTCACGGGTCTGATCTCGCAGATGGACAGGGCCGACATCCCCGTCTGCGCGCACGTCGGATCGAG